>JBEBSM010000056.1:0-13288 GCA_040394315.1 Lujinxingia vulgaris | reverse complement strand
GACGGTAAGTTGGTAAAGCAGGTTTGCGCTGAGGCTGACGCGGTCGGTGATTTGTGGGGCTAGCGAGGTGGCCTGGGTAATGCCTGCGGAGTTGTCGATGATTTGTCCGGCGGTGCGTACGGCGTCAAAAACCAGTGCGACGACAAAGCCGATTACAAATCCGACCATGACTTCTTTGAGGATGAGTGCGGTGATTTCGGTCGGCGCACTTGGCAAGTCGTTGGCTGCGCCGGACAGCCAGACGGTTGGATAGACCAGCAGCGCAAGTGCAAGCGCGAGCGCCATTTTGACCTGTTGTGGCACGGCCTTTCCGCCCAGAAATGGCGCGAGTTGCACGATCGGCAAAAGGCGCGCTGAAACCAGCGCGGCAAGCAAAATCGCCTGGTTTAGCGGCTGTTGAACTTCCGAGCTTTGAATAAAATCCAGCATCAAGACGCTCACGAAAGGCGATCAAAAAAGATTGGGAAAGCCTTCAAAAACAAGGCGCGTAAAGCGTACGAGTTGTGAGCCAATCCAGGGGCCGGCGATAGCGAGTGTGAGGAAAACACCGACGAGTTTGGGTACAAATGTGAGTGTTTGCTCCTGAATTTGGGTCGTGGCTTGAAAAACACTGACGATCAGGCCGATTACGACGCTGGCAATCAGGGGCGGGCCGGATGCGATGACGACCAGATACAGTCCTTCGCGGGTAATTTGCAGAATGTAGTCTTCCATGCGTTCGCCTCGTTTAAGGATTCTGGAAATTTGAAACCGTGGAAAACATCAGACGTAGCCGAGCACGAGGCCTTTGACGACGAGGTACCAACCGTCGACCAGCACGAAAAGCAAGAGCTTGAAGGGCAGGCTGATCGTGGTGGGACTGAGCATGTGCATACCCAGACTTAGCAAGATGTTGGCGATAACGAGATCGATAATAATGAAGGGGACAAAGAGGATGAAACCGATGGTAAATGCTTCTTTTAATTCGGTAATTACGAAGGCCGGCACGGTGATGATGAGGTCTTCGGCGCCCAGGCTTTCGCGCTGTTCGGCGCTGCGCAACTCGAGGGCCAGCTCGTGCAAAAGGATGCGTTCTTCGGGGTCGGCGTGCTTGAGCAAAAACGCGCGCAGTGGTGCAACGCCGGTGTCGGTCATGGTGCGCATTTCGCTGAACGTGGGCTGTTCTCTGGTTTGCTCGATGGCGTCGATATACGGACCGATTTCGGTGTAAGTATCCATCGCAACCGGCGCCATGATGTAGACGCTGAGCACGATCGCCATGCCGGTGATGACCTGGTTGGGCGGAACTTGTTGCGCGCCGATGGCGGTGCGCAAAATCGAGAGGACGATCGTCACTTTTACAAAACTTGTGACCATGATGAGTAGAAACGGCAAGAGCGCGAGTGCCGCGAGCATGGCGACCATGCTGAGCGGATTGCCGCCGGTGCCGATGGTTTGCGCGCCGGCAGTGGAGCCGAGCAAAAATGTGGCGCTGAATGCGGTCGCGGTTATCGCTTTGCGAAAGCCTGAAAAGGTCTGTTTTACTGGTAGTTTAGACACGGGCAAGTCTCCCATAAAAAGTAGTGAGTGAGTTATTTATAGAGACTGCGCGTTTTCGGAGCTTTGGGATGACTCGAGCACAAACGCGGGTTTTTTGTCGGAGTTGTTCGTGAGCGCTGTTGCCGCGAAGATTTTCCGAAACGACGGCCGGGTTTGCTGGCGAGCTTCGTGAACTTCTTCGACCTTTGCGCGCATCGCGTCCGCCTCTTCCTCCGAAAGTTCGCCTAGTGGGGTCATGCCGTGTTCGCCGGTTCCGACAATCAGGTGGCGTGTGCCGACGCGGAGCACTAAAACCGCGCGGCGTGGTTCAATGACGGCACGTGAGACGACTTCGATGCTCTGGCCGGCGCTGTGCACGTGCGTGAGGCGTTTTAATCCCCAGCGTAGTGTGATGACGGCAAGCGCGCAGACGGCAGCGAGCATGAAAACCATGCGGGCGAGCATCATGCCGTAGCCCATCGGCGGGGGGGCGGCCGGAGCGAGCACGGCTGTTTCTGCAAAAGCTGTTGTAGAATGTAGAAAAATTACGCCAATCAGTCCTGCTGCAATCCAAAAGCGTTGCATCGGCACACCTCTCGAAAATTTAACCAGTCGTTGAAAAATCGTCTGATCTGTTATCGAAAGATCGCAGTGAAATGTTGCGTACTATTTTTGATTTTCTTGAGATAGTTCAGCAGAAATTGGCGTGCAGTGAGCGTGACTCTTTAAAAATCAGTAAGTTAGCTCGTAGTGGCGCCGCGCAATAAATTGTGGGGATTTTGGCGAGTTTTACTTGAAAACGTGCAAAATGTGATCAGAACGGCGTAGGTTTCCGTTCTGACTGGCATTGATCTGGCGTTTTTTGGAGAGGCGGGAAAAGCGGGGATTCAGGTGAGATAGAACAAGATCAGCCAGAGCAGTCCTAAAATCGCCAGTCCAACGCTGATTCCTAAAATGACTTCGCCAAAAACCGAGCGTGTTGGTTCGGCTGGCGCGTTCGGAACGTCCAGGTTTCCGATAATAAAACTGCCGTCGGCGGTTGTGCGCGGATCGCGCTCGAAACGCTCCATTGTGGGCTCGTCACCGGCCAGTCGATGCAGGGGCGCAAGGCTGTCGCTGAGCATATCGGAATTGCGAACGATTGCCGGATTGGGTCCGGTGGGATGGACGATTGCGCCTGGTCCGGGCGTGTCATGTCGGCCCAAGACGCGATTGAGTTCGGCGTCGCCGGGCAACATCATGCCGGACGTGTAGGAGCTGATGGCGGTTTCTTTTTGCTCATACATCGCATCTTGCGAGGCGTCGTACATCTGGCCACGAGATCCGCTCGCGGCACCATTTTGTTTTGCATACGCGTTTTGTGCGCTCGCCACGACCGGAACGCGGGCGGAAGCGGTGCGGTTTCGAACCGGCCCGACGCCTGGAATGTCGATCAGTTCCAGATCTGCGATCATTTCCTGAGCGGTTGCGTAGCGAACGGCCAGATCTTTGGTGGTCGCACGCGCGATCACTTTATTAAAAACACTGCCGTCGACGGCGGCCGGCATTTTGATGTCTTTGGCCGTTGCTTGAAACAAAATCGTTTCGTAAATGCTCTCGATCTGGATTAGTTTTTTGCCGAGAATCATTTCGGCCATAATCAGCCCGACTGCGTAAAGATCTGCGGGCGGTCCGACGTTTTTTTTGTGCACAAGCTCTGGTGCCATGTAGGCGGGCGTGCCGACCAGCGTGCCTGCGTGCGTAATTTCGCGTTGCGAGTCGCTATCGAGTGCTTTGGCGAATCCGAAATCGAGTACTTTTACGTGGCCGCGGTCGCCGTCGTTGACGAGATAAATATTGGCCGGTTTCAGGTCGCGGTGCACAATTCCAAGCGCGTGTGCGGCATCCAGTGCGGATAAAACTTCCAGGCTCAGGCGTCGAATCAGCGCGTGGCTGAGCGCGCCGTGCTGGTCGAGCAGGTCGCGCAGATCCGTGCCCTGGAGATATTCCATCACCATATAGGGCAGGCCGGAGTTGGTCTGGCCGTAATAATAGACTTTTAAGACGTTGGGATGTTGAAGGCTGTACACAAGGCTTGCTTCGCGTTCAAAGCGTTCTCTCAGCTCGGCTTCGTCGTAGGGACCGGGCTTCAAAACCTTGAGGGCAAGTGTGCGCTGCTCGAGCGTGTCGAAGACTTTGTACACTGCTCCGAAGTTTCCTTCGTCTAGTTTTGACTCTACACGAAAGACTTCATCAACAAGCTCCCCGATTACGGGCAATTGCGACATGCGCTACCAACTCTGATAAATGTAAAATCCAAACCAGCACATAAGAGAATCTGCCTGTATGGTATAGATATCAATCCCACACGCAAGATTTCTTTAGTAATCAGGTCATTAAAGCCTGATTTTCTACTGGATGCAACTGTTTCTATAATCGTTGCTTGTCGATCGATAAACTACGCCTTAGCTTGACTGAGTTTTTGGGAATGCGACAACGGCCTAATCGTGTTGAAATGAAGAATGGTGTAACCACCTTCAACCAATAGACTCAAAACGGGTGGATTACGGACGTATAAACCAAGAAACCAGAAACTAGACGGTTGCTACTGCGCGGCCCCAGGGCCTATGATAGGAGCACTTTTTGGCTTCTTGCCTGATGGATACCAGCATACTTGACCCAGTTGGTGGGTGGAGCATCCATAACGAGATTTTGCATGCATAGTTTCAGACGACATGGTCGTTTCCTCGTAGCTCTTTTATCCTTGACGATTGCCTTTGTGCTCAGCGTGCAGTTTGGCGATCGTGGTGTGCAGTTTGACTTACGACAGTCTCCGCTCGCTGCCGCTTCAGAAGGAGCTCCCGAAACCTATGAGCTTTCTGCTCTTCGGGTTTTGAACCGCGTTTTACTCCAGCTCAAAGACAAATACGTTGAGCCGGAACGCATCCAGCCGTCCAAAATGCTGGTGGCATCGTTGGAGGCGATTCAGAACAATATCGCAGAGATCGTCATCGCTTACGATCAGAAGGGCGATAAGACGCCGCCGGCATTTATTGATGTCAGCGTGGGCGATAAAACCAAGCGTTTTGACGTGCGCAAAATCGAAAGCCTGTGGGAAATGAGCTTTCGATTGAAAGAGATTTTTATCTTCATTGAGCAAAATCTCGATAACGATCCCGATCGTAAAGTTCAGGATATCGAATACGCTGCGATCAATGGGTTGTTGTCCACGCTCGATCCGCACAGCAATTTGTTGCCACCCGCTCAGTACGATGAAATGCAAACCCAGACCGGCGGTAAATTCGGTGGCCTTGGTATTGTGATTTCCATTCGCGACGGTGCACTGACCGTTATCAGCCCGATCGATGGTACGCCGGCCAGTCAAAAAGGCATCAAGGCCCAGGACTCGATCGTGCGAATCGGTGAGGAATCCACCGTCAATATGAACTTGACCGAAGCCGTCGACATGATGCGCGGAGATCCGGGTACGGACGTCGATCTGTGGATCTTGCGTAAAGGCTGGGCGGAAGCACGTCAGTTCACGCTGACTCGTGCCGTCATCAAGATCGAATCTGTCGATAGTCACGCGCTTGCCAATAAAATTGGCTACGTCCGGATCAAGAACTTTCAGGACAACACGACTACAGATTTGATGGCGCACCTGAAAAAGCTCAAAGAAAGCATGGGCGGGCTGCAGGGCGTTGTGCTCGATATGCGTGACAACCCCGGTGGTTTGCTCAACCAGTCGATCCGTGTCAGCGACCTGTTTTTGAACGAAGGAACCATTGTCAGCACGGTCGGTGACGGCAATAAATTACGCGAGACCACATCCGCCACCAAAACCGGTAGCGAGCCTGATTATCCGATCATCGTTTTGCTCAACGGCGGTAGTGCCTCAGCGTCCGAAATCGTTGCTGGAGCGCTTCAAAATAACAACCGCGCGGTTGTGCTCGGTGACACGTCGTTTGGTAAAGGTACCGTTCAGATCCTTTACGAATTTCCTGACCATTCGGCACTCAAGCTCACCGTTGCCCAGTACCTGACGCCCGGTGGTGTTTCGATCCAGAGTCGGGGAATCGTGCCTGATTTGCACACCATTCCGGTGCATATTCGTAAAAACTCGGTCGAAATGTTCCTCACCCAGAACAATCTGCGTGAACAAGACCTCGATTCGCACCTGGTTAATACGGCTGAGCGTGCGCCCGATGGTCAGGTCAGCCATATCCGCTTTATCGATCCAGATTCTCAACAAGAGCTGGATGAAGGCGAAGAACCGCCGTTTGTAGATCCCAACGTGTTCAAGGAAGATTTTGAAATCAAACTTGCACAGCAACTTCTCGTCGCCACGGGTACCGAATGGCGTCGGCCAGCCATGCTCAAAGGTCTGCAAGGAGAGCTGCAAAAGGTCTACGACCGCGAGATTTCCAACATTACGGCAGAGCTGAAAAAACTTGGCGTTGATTGGGCCGAAGGCGAGTCCAAACAAAAGCCGAACGTCGATCTGAAAATTTCGACGAATCAGCCAAAGGACACGGTTGTTGCTGGCGACAAAATTACGCTTACAGCCGAGCTGACCAACCGTGGAACCGAGCCGCTCTATCGTGTAAAAGGCTTCACGAAAAGTGAAAGCCCGATGTTGCGCGACCGTGAGTTCATCTTCGGAAAAGTAATGCCCGGACAGACCAAAAAATGGTCGGTGGAAGTTACTGCGCCCAAAGATTCTTCCAGCCGTCACGATCACATTGATATCGCACTCAGCGACGCCGATCGTGAATTCGCAGGTCAGTATGGCATCGACATCAAAATCAACGGTCTTGAGCGTCCGCACTTTGGTTTTGCATACGAAATCATCGACGCCAATGGCGACGGAATTCTCCAAAAAGGCGAAGACGTGACGTTCCGTGTATTCGTCAACAACATGGGCGGCGCAGATAGCGATGACACGACGGTCTTCCTCAAAAACCTCTCGCGAGAAGCTGTCTACCTGCACAACGGCCGTGAAAAACTCGGTAAGGTCAACGTGGACGAGCGAAAAAGCGTTGATTTCTCCTTCACCGTCAAATCACCGCCCAAAAACGACGCAATCGAGCTTCAGGTCGATATTTATGACATGACGTATCGTGAATTTGTGCAGAAAAAACTCTCGATTCCTTTCAACACCGCGACCAAAAAAGTCGGTGCTGCAAGCGGCGTCGCGACGATTATCAGGGATGCTACTAAAATCTACAGCGGTGCATCTGATAAATCCGATCCCGTCGCCAGCGTGCCGGCAAACACCAGTATCGGTGTGGTTGGTCGCCTGGACGGTTGGCTCAAGCTCGATCTGGGCTACCGAAAAGCGTGGGTCGAACAAAGCAGCGTGACCTTCAATGAAGCATCGGCCGGCCAGGCAAAAACCTCCGACGCCGTGCTTGAACAGATTTCGCTGTTCCAAAAACCACGCATCCAGCTCAACCCAGAAGTCATGATGACCAGCGAGAAAAGCATCAACCTTAAAGGAATGATTACGGATAGCTCGGCGCTAAAGGACTTCTACATCATCGTTCATCAGCAAGAAGACCTGGCCAAGTTTAATACGCTCAAGCTCAATTACCTGCGCGTTAATGGTCAGAGTGCCAAAATCGCAACCGATGTTCCGCTCTTCAAAGGCATGAACCGAATCTCGGTCGTTGCACGTAATGACATCGGTATGGCGACCACAGAAAGTGTCTTCGTGTACCGAAAGCAATAATAAATTTGTCCCGCTATTGATTGTTTGTTTACAGTATTATTAGGTTTTGTATTCATGGCTAAAAATCCAAAAGTTTCCATCGGTAAACCAGCACCTGATTTCACGCGTCCGTCCGACACCCAGGGAGATATTTCCCTGGCGGACTACGCGGGGAAAAAACTCGTTATTTATTTCTACCCGAAAGACATGACGCCTGGTTGCACTACGCAGGCATGTGATTTTCGTGACAACTACGCACGGCTCCAAGAGCTAGGCTGGTCCGTTCTCGGTGTCTCGCCAGATCCGGTTGAAAGTCACGAGAAGTTCCGTCAACAGCATAAGCTTAATTTCCCGCTGCTGGCCGATACCGACCACAAGATGGCCGAGGATTACGGCGTCTGGCGTGAAAAAAAGAACTACGGCAAAGTCTACACCGGAATCGTGCGCTCCACATTTTTGATCGATGAAGACGGAAACGTTCAAGATATTCTCGACAATGTGAAGGCCACCGGGCACGTTGAACGGTTGATCAAAAACCTTCCCGAATAAACTTCTTGAACAAATCTCTGCGGTTCTGCCCCTCCTCGCTCTACTTTCCAAAAGCAGATGTAGTCAATTTAGCTCAGGCCTGCTAAAGAACCCCGATAATTGCAGGCCGGCCTGCGCTGAATTCGCCATTTTCCACCCAATGGCCTTCAGCGCCGCTCGTCTGCCAGGCCTTTTGGGATTGTAAAAGATGTCCGTTCAACTGGTATTTTTGGGCACGGGAAGCGGCAAGCCGACCCCCCAACGCAATGTTTCGTCTATGGCATTGTTTCGCGACGGCGAACTGTTTTTGTTCGATTGCGGCGAAGCAACGCAAATTCAGATGGCACGCTCCCCGCTGCGTCCGGGCTCGCTCAAAGCGATTTTTCTCTCCCATTTCCACGGCGACCACGTCAACGGATTGCCCGGACTGGTTGGCTCGCAGACGCTCAATCAACGAGAAAGCGCGCTCGATATTGTTGGGCCTGTAGGGTTGAAACGCTGGCTGAAATGTCTGCGCGATTTGCATATTTTATGGCCAGGATTTCGTGTCCGCACACACGAAATTATCGAAAATGGCATCGTTTTTGAGCATCCAGATTTCCGAGTTGAGGCCGTGGCGCTTAATCATCGCATCGACACCTGGGGTTTTGCTTTTATTGAACGAGATCGGCCGGGGCGTTTCGATCTGGAACGCGCGCGCGAACTTGGCGTTCCACACGGTCCGATGTACGGCCGACTGCAACGCGGTGAATCCGTCACGCTCGAAAGCGGTCGTGTCGTCATGCCGGATGATGTTTTAGGACCCGCGCGGCCCGGCCTGAAAATCGTTTATTGCACCGACACCACGCCCTGCGAAGGTTCACTGTTGCTGGCCCAAAACGCTGATGTGCTTGTTCACGAAGCGACTTATCCCGGCGGCGACGAAAAACTTGCCAGAGAACGTGGTCATTCCACCGCCGCCGATGCCGCGCGCTGCGCGCTCGAAGCCAACGCCAAACAATTGATTCTGACGCACTTTTCGCAAAAATACGTCCGAACCGACATCTTTGTTGAGCATGCGCGTGCAATCTTTCCAAACACCATCGCCGCTCACGATCTCTTCGAGTTCAATGTAGAACGAAGCGACGAATAGTGTTTTTGAACGGTTCACATTTCTCGGTACAGCGGCACTCCAAAACTCTCCAAACCCACATAAACACTACTTTGGTGCCCGTCTCAGAGACGGGATCCCAGCCGTCATTTTTCACCCAATGTGTCGTTTGTTTTTACGCATTCGAAGAGTGGTCCACAAGATTGAGACCCATTTCTCTTAATAAGAGAAATGGGCCCCGAAGTTGGGACCCATCTGGCTTAATAAGAGAAATGGGCCCCGAAGTTGAGACCCATTTGGCTTAATAAGAGAAATGGGCCCTAAAGTTGAGACCCATTTGGCTTAATAAGAGAAATATGCCCCAAAGTTGAGACCCATTTGGCTTAATAAGGGAAATGGGTCCCGAAGTTGGGACCTCGCTGGCTTATTAAGAGAATCGGAGATTGAGAGCTATTCGATTCGATCGATCAGATGCGCGGCCAGGCCGTTGACCGACGAATAATACACGTCGACCTCAATTCCTTCGGCCTGAAAACCTTCGGCCATTGCAAGTCCGAGGCGGGCGGGCTCGATTTCCGGGCCGTGCCAGGCAAACATGCTGGGGCCGCCGCCCGAAATCGAGCAGCCCATCGCGCCGCACGCATACGCTGCCTGCTGCACCGCCGCAAATCCAGGAATCAGGGCTGCGCGTTGCGGTTCGATCACGACGTCGCGCAGTGAGCGCGCGATCATTTCACGATCACTTGTATAGCAACCGGCCATAAAACCAGCGAGGTAGCCGGATTGTTGGACGAATAGCTCGCGCGAAATCGTGTCGGAGAGCACGCCGCGTGACTCACGCGTTTGAATGCTCAAGTGCGGATGAACCAGCACGCAACCAATCGCCGGTGGAACCGGAACGCGGATCACATCTGGCGGATAAAGCCCACGTACCAATGCCAGGCCGCCCATCAAACAGGGGGCAATGTTGTCGCCGTGCGCACTTCCACAGGCGGCTTCTTCGCCGATCAGCGCGTAGTGAAAGCGCTCCTTCAAGCCCATGCGATCGTCCAACAATGCCGACGCTGCCACGATGCCAGCAACAGCCGACGCAGCTGAACCGCCCATTCCTGAACCCAGGGCGATGCCTTTATTCAAAATGACGTCGAAACCAAACGGTAATTTGCGGTCTTCAATCAACTGCACAAGCCCGGCCGTCGCGCTGTTTTTGCGCGGATCGAGCGGGAAATCTACATTGGGTTCTGCGCCCAGAATCTCGATAATCCGAACTTCCGGCGTCACGCTGCGTCGAACCGTAACTCGGTCACCCACGCCATCAAGCGCGAAACCAAGAATATCAAAGCCCACGGCAACATTTCCGACCGTTGCCGGTGCAAAAGCCGTGGCCTGCTGCAAATTTATATCGATTTTCATCATATTGTTGCTCCAAGATACGTCGCTAACCTTAAAAGATCTGCAAAAATACCACCCGCCGTCACTTCTGGACCAGCCCCCGGGCCCTGCACGATCAGCGGATTTTCGTTGTAACGGCGCGTTCGAAACTCGACGATATTATCGGTCAGCCGAATTCGTGCAAACGCATGATCCATCGGATACGAGCGCAAACTCACCGACGCATTTCCTTCGGCGTCCACTCGCCCGACAAATCGCAATACTTCGCCGCGTGCTTTTGATTCTTCGAAGCGCGCAAGGATCGCTGCGTCGTATTGTGGCAAAGCCTCCAGGAACGCATCAACGGATCCAGAGCGCAGGGCTTCCGGCACCAGGCTCTCTACCTCAACATCGGAAAGTTCGATCTCCAGCCCCATCTCACGCGCCAGAATGACGAGTTTTCGCGCCACGTCCGTGCCCGACAAGTCATCGCGCGGATCTGGCTCCGTATAGCCCATCGATTTTGCATTCGCCACGATTGCAGAAAACGGTTTTTCGCCATCAAATGCATTGAACAAATACGACAAGGTTCCCGACAAAATCCCCTCAATCCCGAGGATTTTATCACCGGTTTGAATGAGATCGTTCAAGGTTTGAATGATCGGCAAACCTGCTCCGACGGTCGTTTCGTACAAATAATGACGACGCAAACTTCGACTCAACCGGCGAAGCTCCGCATAGACCGAGAAATCGCCGCTGTTCGCCTTTTTGTTGGGCGTAATGACATGCACGCCGCGCTCAAGCCAGCCTGCGTACTTTGCCGCGATATCATCATCCGATGTGCAGTCGATGATCACCGCGTGTGGCAAATGGTCGGCGTGAACATGATTCACAAACGCGTCGATATCCAGCGGTTTTGACCAGTCCTGCAATTCCGTTGGCCAGCGTTCAAGCCAGCTTCCGAGCTCGAGTTGTCCGGGATCTAAAATCATCTTGTCGGACGTCGCAATTGCACGAACGCGTAAATCGATCTTGAATTCATCGCGCAATCGCTCGACCTGCTCATTGAGCTGCCACAAAAGCGTTGCGCCCACGTTTCCAGGGCCAATCAAGCCGATCGAAATCGTCTGGTTCGACAAATAAAACCCGGCGTGAACCGCACGCAGAGCACGCGTCGTGTCGCGATTTTTGATTACAACCGAAATATTGCGCTCCGACGATCCCTGGGCGATAGCCCGGATGTTCACGTTTGCTTTGCCGAGAGATCCGAAAAACTTCGCAGCCACGCCGGGAATGCCGGCCATCTGATCTCCGACGACCGCCAGAATGCTGCAATCCTGTTCGATTTCCACGGTCTGGATCTGACCCAGATGTAATTCCGCATAGAACGCTTTTTTGACAACCTCGCGCGCCGTTTCGCTTTGCCCGTCCGGAATCACAAAGCAAATCGAATGCTCCGAGGAGCCCTGCGAAATCATCACGACCGAAACGTGCGCCTCGCGAAGCGCGCCAAACAACCGGCTCGCGATGCCCGGCACTCCGATCATGCCCGTGCCCTCGACGTTCACCAGTGCCATCGCGTCAATGGTCGCAAAACCCTTGATCGTCGATTCGCTCGAACCCGTCAGGTGAATCCGCGTTCCCGGCAATTCCGGCTTGAAGGTATTTCGGATAAAAACCGGAATCCCGTGCTCAACGGCCGGAACCATCGTGCTTGGATGCACGATTTTTGCTCCAAAATACGCAAGTTCCATCGCTTCCTGGTACGAAAGCTCCGCCAGAACCTGCGCGCCTGGAACCTGGCGAGGATCTGCGCTCAAAACGCCGTCGACGTCGGTCCAAATCGTGATGGATTCCGCGCGTAAACACGCGCCAAAAATCGACGCCGAATAATCGCTGCCGTTGCGCCCCAGCGTTGTCGGAACACCATCCGGTGTCGATGCGATAAAGCCTGTGATTACAAGCACATCCACAGGTTCGCGTGCAGCCAGCCACGCCTGCAACTTCTCGGTCGACGCCGTCCAATCCACCACCACGCCCAACTCGCCGGGGCGCACAATGAGCACTTCGCGTGCGTCCAACCAGTCGGCGCGCTTGCCGGACGAGATCAGTGTTTCGGCCAGAATCTGGGCCGACCACAATTCGCCAAAACCCGAAATCAGATCTAGCGCGCCTGCGGATTGGCCGCGCAAAAGCCATAGAGCGTGCAAAATATCGGCGATATTTGAAAAATCGTCTTTCAACCGCGCCAATAATGCGGTTTTTCGCTCATTGCTGACCAATTCTGTGATCGTATCAATGTGCTTTTGCTCAAGCTCGGTCAGCCGCACTTTGTACGATTCATCGCGTTGAATCGCCAGATTCACCAACTCGATCAACGCGTTCGTCACGCCTGACATCGCCGAAACGACGACCGCCTGGCGTGCATGCTCCTGTTGCTCGGCTTGACCAGCCAACACCTGACCGACATGTTGATAACGTTCCGCATTAGCAACGCTCGTGCCACCAAACTTATGAACTGCCCACTTCGCACTATTCACAATGAAATCCATCTTTTATTTTGTTTACGTTCGTGTTTCGTAGCTTATCGCTTAACTTTCACCAACCTAGTGCTGCACGCCGAAAATACGCAAGCAAATACGCAGACACCACAGGTGAAATCCGCGTGAATATCAAATTAAATATGAATCCTGACCAAAGACCATGAGTATTTCGTATGGATAAATCCACCGAAACCGAACACAACTCGATTCTCCAGACCACCACCGGGCTACTCGCTATCGGTGGATTGATTGCCGCGGCCTATCTTAGCTCGATCACCATTCAGGTAGAGTTTGGGAACACCGTCAGCGGTTTGTTGTGTGGAATTAGCGAGTTCCTGGACTGTGACAGTGCCGCGCAATCGCCGTACGCCAAAATCCAGGGCGTCCCGATCGCAGTGTTGGGCGTCGCGTTTTACACGGCGATTATCGCGTTGGTTACCCTGACAACATCCAGTCACAACTTTCGCCATCCTTTCAGTACGCCAGCACTCGCCCAGACGTTGTTTGGGTTCGGATCTCTGTATTCGATATTTTTGTTCATCATCAGCG
>JBEBSM010000055.1:0-13361 GCA_040394315.1 Lujinxingia vulgaris | reverse complement strand
GAAACGAGTAGGTCCGTGACCTACTCGTTTGGCCCGTTGAGTGAAACGAGTAGGTCCGTGACCTACTCGTTTGGCCCGTTGAGTGAAACGAGTAGGTGCGTGACCTGTTTGTTTCAAAACGCACATTAAACCGTAAATCCCGGCGAGGCTCCCGTCTCAGAGACGAGTGCCGCACCCATGAGGGTGCGGGTTTGCGATTTTTGACGCAAAAATGCAGAGCGCAACCACCGCCCTGCATTTCCCACAATTCAGTGCGCCATACAGCCCTGAAATTCGTGCAGAATTTGCCCAGCGAGTTCAGGTGTTACCAACACCTCGCCCTCTTCAGTTTTAGCCAAACCAAGTCCACGCTCAGTTTGCAACGGCGCAACCACCGGGGCGGGAGTCTTCGCAAGCTCCGCAAGATGTGGCTTGTCGTATCCACCGCCGTCTGCATCCAGATAAACTGGATTCGAAAACGCTATCGGAGACGCGCTGCGTGTTGGCAAAACCGGAAACATTTTACGATTCGCAGTTCCGCGCACAACAAAGACCACATAAGCGTCCACATCCGTCTCAAGCTGCATCGTCACCGTCTTTTCATACCGGCGATGCACATGCGCTCCACTCGCCACCTCGACCAGATCTGCTGCCGTCAGGCCAATCGCCATTGAACGCGTCGGCGCAATGACCGCCGTATCGTAATCGCCCGGCCCCCGAACAACCTGCTCCGCATCCACGTTCATAAACACATCAAGATGGTCGACCGCCATCCACTCCGGCACCTGGATACGCACCTCCACGTCGACCGCCTGCCCATGCGTCGCGAGCGTATCGCCCATCCGAGCCGATTCGGCAGCATGATTCGTCGCAACGACCGTAAAAAACGGCCCGTTCGTCCCGATCGCCCGCCCACTATTGATCGCACTGACAAACGCCGCCTCATCAAAAGTCGCCGCGCTGTCCGTTCCCTCCGGCACAAAAACAAACGTCCGAGGCACACCACCCATCGTACTTCCATACAGATTATGCGTATCGCTCACGGCCGTTCCCGTCACCCGTTGCCCACGCCCCAGCATCGTAAACCACCACCGGCTCACCGCCCAAAATCGCCCCAGCCCGTTGCCATTCATCAACTCCATCGCCGTAAAATCATCCGACCACAGACCGGTAACTCCCGTCTGCGGATCCGCCACGGCCTGCACCCGCATCTGCACCGGATCTCCATAGGTCAACGAGCGCAAAACGTCCGATTGCATCAAATAACTCGAATCCGGATGATTGATCTGCACAACCTGTTCACCCGGGTGCTCACGCAACCACGAGAACAAATCCGCCGGCACAAGCGCCGGCTGTGCGCCATTTCCCCAATCCAGCGCACCCTGCCGCAACTTTGTCGCGTCTCCGATCACCGGAAAACCATTGAAATGGCCCAGATCACTCGTCGTAATCTCCGTTCCCACAATCGTCGCAATTTCATGACCCGCACCCAGCTCAACAATCGCCGGACCATAATCCGCAATCACGTCATGATCTGAGCTCACGACGACATCCACGCCCTCGACTATAAACGTCAGCATCCGCTCCCGATTCGATACCGCGCTATCTGCCGACGCCATCGCATGCACGTGAAAATCTCCACTCAACGCACCGTCCGTCTCCAGAACCCGCGCGATTTCCACATCAAGATTCAGCGTTTCACCCTTCGCAATCGTCACCAACGCACCACCCGTTTGCAACGCATCCTGCGGCCACACGCTCCACTCCATGCCCCGGCTCACCACCACGCGATACGTCCCGGCCGGCAAATCAAATCCATGATCTCCGCTCACACCCACCCATTCCACCAGCGCAAAATCCTCCGGCAACTTATGATCCGTAACCTCTTCCTCCTGAGACGTCGGCTTGTTCGGACACACGCCTTCACACAACACCGACACCCGCGCCGGCGTAGGCTTTCCATCCGGCGTCCGCACAGAAACCTCAATCCGTGCCGCCTCCACCAGAGCCAGCGCCGAAACCTCTGCAACCTGTCCGGCAACCACATTCACCACCGGCACCACCTGCGTTGGCCGCCCCGTCAACCGCGCAGAAATCCCGTATTCACCAACCGGAACAACCATCCGATAGCGCCCGTCCGCCCCACTCACAGCTTGATTCATCGTCCGATTCTTAGCATCAATCGCCGACACGCGCGCGCCAGCAAGCGGCTGCCCAACGCCATCTCGAACAACGCCAGAAACCGTCCCTGTCACAACGCCCTGCACAGGATAAATCGCATCCAACATCGTCGAAAGCGCCCCATCGCCTGCAAAAACCCGGTGCTCAATCGCATCCACATCCCCCGGCATCAAATGATAAACGCCCTCAAGTCCGCTCAGCTTCTTAGGCGAAGAAAGCAATAACTGCACAAGATCTGTACGCCCCAGGATCGATGCAGCCACCCCAGAAATCGTAAAATATGCCCCCGAAATCGGCAAATCCGCCTTCAGACGCGGCTCCGGTTTCGGCACATAAGCAAAGCTCGACTCATCACCCCGATACGCCAGATAGGGCAACAAATCCGGTTGCGGATCTGTGAGCGCAACCGACCCATAACCAAATCCGCCCAGACTACCCAGCGGATTAAAATATCCACCACCCGCACCACCCGACACGATCAAATGACTCGCCACCACATCGACCTGCTCGTCACCATCGTTTCGCATCGCCGTGACAACCTGCAAACCGCCCGCATCCGCACCCAAAATATAGTAGATCGTCATCGTCAACGGCATCAGACCGGCAGGCTTCAACTTAAACAATTTCGCCAGCCCCGGATTGATCTGCGCCATCATCGACGTCAAATTCAAGAAATCCAGCAACTCCGTATGCCCCGTCACCGCCAACACCGCATGACCCTCGCTGCCGTCATGCAAAACCTCGTATCGATCCGGCTTAAACGTCTGATCTGCATTCAACAACAAACAGATCTCGTCCAGCGTATCACCGCCGCCACCCGCTCCGAGATACTCCACATCGATCACATTGCCGCCCCACGGACACGGACTCATCGTTCGCTGATCGCTCTGAACCAAAAACCGAACCGTGTCATTTTCAAACATAAAATCGCCAACACGCCCCTCCGCCGCATCGCCCCCGATCAAGTCTTCAGCCTGCTCCACCTGATAAAGCCGCACGCTCTTCCCACTCGGCGCTCCGCCCTCCATATACGGTCCGAGATCATACTCCACCCGCTCGCCGGCCTGCGGCCGTGGCGGTGTTTCCGGATCTTGCACAACCGTCACATCAGCACCCACCTCTTCACCGCCAACATCCACAGCCTGCGATGGTCCCCCGCCGGAATCATCGGAACAACCGGCCACAAACCCCATCCCACCCAGCACGGTAAGCACAACTAATAACGGCAGCACGCGTTTCATAAGAGCAGCTCCATCAATTCACAAAAATAGGAAAGAACGTAAAATTCAGTTCAATTATCACGACCAATAATTTTCTACGCAAGTCCGCTGTCCACTTCACAGCCGTCTCCACAATTCGCAAAATCTGCGAAAAACCTGATCGAGCGCATATTTTACACAATCACAACGCTCTACTCTCCTGATCAGCACGGGATTTCGCACTGCGCTCACCTGGGCACAATTTTTGCTCATAGCTTTCGCCAGTGCATGCTCACGCATCCTTCCCCTCAACCAACAGGAGTTCCATGAGCAGTTTAGTTGTCGACATCGATCTCAGCCAAAAATACAACGTCCCCGGTCCACGCTACACTTCGTACCCGACCGCACCGCATTTCCGCGACGATATTGCCCACGAAACCGTCATGGCCGAAGTCGCACGCAACAACCTCGAACCACGCGACCTTTCCCTGTATTTTCACATCCCCTTTTGCCAGACCCTGTGCTGGTACTGTGGCTGCACAACCGTCATCGGCAAAAACACCAACCGCACCCAGCCCTACCTTGACCATCTCTTCAAAGAAATGGCCAACAAAGCCCGCCACATCCACCCTGACCGAAAAGTCGTCCAGATGCACTTCGGCGGCGGCACCCCGACCTACCTCACGCCCGACGAAATCCGCGCGCTCGGCAAGGAAATCCATCGCCACTTCAACTTTGCCGATGGCCACGAATCTGCCGTCGAAATCGACCCGCGCCGCCTCACCCTCGACCACGTAAAAGCTCTTCGCGAAGCCGGATTTAACCGCGCCTCGATCGGCGTACAGGACAACAACCCCATCGTCCAAAAAGCCGTCAACCGCATCCAGCCCATGCACATGACCGAACAATCCGTAAAATGGCTGCGCGACACCGGCTTCCAATCCATCAACATCGTCCTCATCTACGGCCTGCCCTTCCAGACCGTCGAAACCTTCAAACAAACGCTCGACGAAGTCCTCACTCTCAACCCCGACCGCTTCGCTATCTACAGCTACGCTCACGTTCCCTGGATCAAACCATCCCAAAAACTCCTCCAGGGCGACGCCCTGCCCACCGCCGAAGTCAAACTCGCCATCCACAAAATGATCATCGAACGACTGACCGCCGAAGGCTTCATCTACATCGGCATGGATCACTTCGCGCGCGCCGACAACGAACTGAGCATCGCCCAACAAAACGGTAACCTCCAACGAAACTTCCAGGGCTATTCCACCTGGGCCGGCACCGACATCTACGGCTTCGGAATGTCCTCCATTTCACAGATCGGCGACGCCTACATCCAGTCCCCCAAAGAACTCGACGATTACTACAGCAGCGTCGACGCCTACGACGTCCCCGTCCACAAAGCCTACCTGCTCACACCCGACGACATCATTCGCCACACAACCATCATGCGCCTGATGTGCGACGCCGTCGTTGATTTCGACGTCATGTCAAAGCTCCTCAACATCGACTTCAGAACCTATTTCAGCCGAGAACTCAACGAGTTACAAGACCTGGTCGCCGACGGACTAATTTTACTAGACGACAACAGCATCACCGTCACCCAAACCGGCCGTCTACTACTTCGCAACATTGCCATGCGATTTGACGCGTATCTCACCGCTCCCAAAGGTGCCTTTTCCAGCACAATCTGATACGTCAGACACAGAAGACGCTTTCATCTCCGAATATTTGGCCTCCCAGACTTGTTCGGAGTATGAACGAGCACATTTTGCTCTTAACCAAATTCTGTGTGTCCCAACCTTACGTAAGAAACATCATGATAATCACTTCCGAGGAAGACCTCGCCGCCCTCAAGCGCATCGGCCGCATCGTTGGCCTGACCATCCAAGAAATGGCGCGCCACCTGGAACCTGGAATCACCACAGCCGAGCTCGACGACATCGGCCGCAAATTCCTCGATAGCCACGGCGCACGCTCAGCCCCCGAAATCGTCTATACATTTCCCGGTGCAACCTGCATCAGCGTCAACGACCAGGCCGCCCACGGCATCCCCGGCCCACAGATCGTCCAGCGCGGCGACCTGGTAAACATCGACGTTTCCGCCGAACTCGACGGATTCTTCGCCGACTCAGGCGCATCCTTTACCGTTCCGCCCGTCACACCCCAGGCCCAACTCCTCGTCGACTCCACCCGCGAAGCACTCCACAAAGCACTCGGCGTAGCCCGCGCCGGCCTCCCCATCCAGATGGTCGGCCGACTCGTCGAAAACTTCGCAAAAGACCGCGGCTTTACCATCATCCGCAATCTCGGAGGACACGGCATCGGCCGAAAACTCCACGAAGAACCCAGCTTCATCCCGCACTTTTACGACCGAACCGAAAAAAGACGCTTCGTCGACGGCACCGTACTCACCATCGAACCGTTTCTCTCAAACGGCGCCACCGACGTCATCGAACAGGCCGACGGCTGGACGCTCCAAACGCCAAACGGTGAATTGAGCGCACAGTTTGAACACACCATGGTCATCACACGCGGAAAACCCATCCTTTTGACCGCCGTCTGATTTCCTGTCCCCGCGCACAAGCATCGGCTCCAAACGCACCTACATTTCCTTCATTTCCTGCGGCTTATCACTGGCAAGCACTCTACTGCCGTGATACAGACGTCGCCATTATCGCGGAGGCTGCTTATTTAGTAGCGCCACCGCACGAATTACTCGTTCTATTCATTGACCTTACGGACAACCAAACACCGAGATTTTATTATGGCCAACGACCAAATCGTCGCTGATGACAAAGTAATTATCATTCATTACACCCTTCGTAACAGCAAAGGCGAAGAACTCGACACCTCCATCGGCGGCGAGCCTATGCCGTACCTTCATGGCGCGGACAACATTGTTCCGGGCCTGGAAAACCAGCTTACCGGCAAATCTGTCGGCGAAAAGCTGACGGTCGAAGTTACTCCGGAAGAGGGTTACGGCCTGGCGGAAGGCGAAGGCCCCATGCCAGTTCCTCGCGAGAACTTCGAGCCTGGCGTCGAACTCGAAGTTGGAATGAACTTCATGGCGGAAGGTCCCGGCGGTCAGCCAATTCCATTGTGGATTGCAAAAATCGAAGGTGAGCAGGTCTACGTCGATACGAATCACCCCCTCGCTGGCGAAACCCTGTATTTCGAAGTTGAAATCGTCGGTGTACGCGAAGCACTTCCGGTCGAAATTGCACACGGCCACCCCCACGGCCTGACCGGTACGGAACATCACCACTAAGATTTGCTGGCTCGATAGCCAATAAAAAGCGCCGCCTACGACTAAAAACATCAGTCATAGGCGGCGCTTTTGGGTGCTTGCTTGAGCGATTATCGCATCAAACGCTTCGTTTATGCGTCTTCCAAGCGAGGCATTGCAAGCAGGCGTTGGATCTCACGGAATTCGGCTAACAGTCGACGTTCCGCATCACGACAAGCACGCTGATAATCTCGAATCGCCTGCGTTTGAAGTTCTTCGGCTTTCTGACGCCATTCCATGCGAATATCGCGCACGTCCGCTACAGCAGCCTCCAACCGGCGTTCGGCTTCTTCGAATTGTTCACGCACGCTGTCACTAAAAGTATGCGCCTGTTCCTGATAACGCGCGTACAACACCTGCCAACGCTTACGCAAACGACGGTCGATCGTGCTACGGCGCAAATCATACGCCAGGCCCACACGACTCAACGACCAGATAAGCCATTTGGTCGGGTCAAACTGATACCAGCGCACACCGTTTCGATAATCCGCCGGAAACGTATGGTGAAAGTTATGATAGCCTTCGCCAAGCGTAAGCAGCGCAACCACAGCATTATCGCGCGCACTGTGACTGTCGCTCCAACCGCGGCCACCCCACGTATGTGCAAGCGAATTGATCAAAAACGTCATGTGATGCACGACGACAACACGCAAAAGCCCGGCCCACAACAGCATGCCCCAGATGTTTCCCGTCCACAGTCCGAGCGCAAGCGGAACACCGATATTAAATCCGGCCGCAATCCAGTTGTAATTTTTGTGTTGCCAGGCGCAGAGCGGATCTTTTTGCAAATCCGGCACGGTCGTCAGATCATCGTGCCGCGCGCCTTCCATCATGACCCACAGCATGTGCGCATACAAAAACCCGCGCTTGATGCTGTAAGGATCGTCATCACTATCCACATCTTTGTGATGATAGCGATGACCAGCACTCCACACGATTGCGCTATTTTGCCAGGTCGCGGCTCCAAGAATCAGCGCAATAAACCGAACCGGCGCAGGCGCCCACCAGGTTCGATGCGAGAACATCCGATGATATCCGGCCGTAATCCCAAGCCCCGTCAGAATCCACAACACAACAAGCGCAACGGGTTCGCTCCAGTGGATACCATTATAATAGATATGAAGAGGTAGAAGAATCGCCGCCAGTATTGGGGTCCCTATTAAAAAGGCCGCATTAAACCAGAGTATTTTTTCACCACGCACCGTTTGAGTCGCTTTGCTCATCGTTCAGAACCCTTATTTTTGATGTTGAATCCGATATGTCTGCCGAAAACCATGCTCACCACACATATCTAGGGATGGATAACCACCCGCGCACGCCATTTCATCCACTGACTTACCAGTCATTTACTGAATCAACAGATATACGAAGTAGGACGACTCATGCAACCATCGCAATCCAACTGATAAGCTAACCCCCTTAAATATGGTATAAAATTAGCGCTTTGTTACAAAACGTCATCTGTTTTTTTGATATCGAGCTGCGAAGTTTTCAAAAACAACTCCATGGCATGCTCAATCATCCGCGCCAGAGAACGCATACGCGCAAGCCGCTCAAGCGTTTCGTCATTCACGTCTTCATGACCGCGCGCCATCCGCTCAGCGTCCTCAAGCTCTTGTGCAACACGCTTGACCAGCGCACCTTCCCGCTCACGCATCACACGCCGAATCATCGGCAAAAAGTCCACTTCTGCCACAAAATTCCAGATCCCCTCGCCTGGCAAACGAACCCGCCGCACGACGTCCCACTGCTCCAGATCACGACTGATCATGGACACAGCTCCCTTCGAAAGCTCAAGCGCTTCCTGAATCTCCGCCGCCGTCATCGGCACCTGACGCACATACAACAGCGCCCAGACCCGCCCGTGATTGCGCTTAAACCCCCAGAATTCAATAACTTCCCCCACCGCATCGCAAACCAGCACTTCCCACAGTGGCTGCTGCAATGAGTCCGTGCCCCCCTGACGTTCTCCCGACGAATAACCCTTCACCATATCCTACCCTAGACAAACTCGCGCCATCGCCTCGAGCTCGTGCGCCCAGCGAGCAATATGCACGCCGCCCGCTACTTCCGAATAAGATCCCAGCGCCTCGAGCGCCAACTGAATCTCGCGCTCACAAGCAGCCATCGTGTCCAAATGAACGCCCAGAGCAAGTAACCACTTACCCATCTCTTCCAGCGTTTCTTCGCTCATATCCTCGTCGTCTTGCCCCCAAAACTTCGCCAATCCCTCCCGAAATGGCTCACTTTTCTCAAGAGCAACCGCAATTGGATACGCCGGATTACGATTTCGCAGGTCCGCAAAACGGTTTTTCCCCGTCTGCATACCCAGCATGTCCCACAGATCATCGGCCAACTGGAAAGCTATACCCAGATGATGTCCGCACAACGCAAATCGCTCCGCAAGATCTTCACGACCCGCAAGCATTGCCGGAGCCATCGCACACCAGGCCAGCAGCGCCCCGGTTTTTCCCTCCGCAATCGCTCGCCAACGCCGCGTATCCAGACTCACGTCACCACGACACTCAACCTCAGCCATCGCAGCCCAGGTCATCGACGCAACCACGTCCACAGCACGCATCGATACTTGATGTCCCAGCGGCGAAAGCTCCTGCAACGCCAGGCACAGCATCAGATCGCCCGACAAAACCGCAACGCTGTTCTTCCACTGCACGTTCACCGTCGGCCGACCGCGCCGCATCGTCCCCTCATCCACCACATCATCATGCATCAAACTCGCGGCATGAATCAGCTCGCCGGCAACCGCAATTCTAACCCGCGCTTCCGGAGCGATATCCATCAACGAACCGAAATGATCGACAAGCTGCGGCCGCATACGTTTTGCGCCCGTTCCACCGCACAAATAACGCGCAGCTTCCATCAATATATCCGACTCAACCCCGGTCGTCTTCGGATCTAAAAGCGCATTATCCAATGCCGCTTCAAACTGCTCTAAAAACACCGTGTGCGTTTCTGTTGCTGTGCTCACTACATCTCCACGAGAATTTCAATAGGTTCAAGGTATCGTGAACTTTCAACTTTGCGCTATTTAAGACACCTTGAACTCATTAGCAAGCCATTCGCTTAATTTTACGAGCAAACGCTTGATTTACGCCAAAACCATCCACCACTTTCGAATACTGCGACACACCAACGTGTTAACCCAGCGGTTTTCTTAGTACTTTCCCTAACCTTGCTTTACTTGTCAGCCAACAAACAATAAGCGAAGACTCCCAACAGCAATTTGTTGCTGGCAAGCAAGCACTTTTCCACACTCCTGGACCTATGAATCATCACCAAACGCAGGCTTTTGTGCTCCGAACCACGGACTACGGCGAACGCGATATCATCGTCACGTTCCTCGGCCGTGACACCGGGCGTTTTTCGGCAATCGCACGCTCCGCCAAAACCAGCCGCAAGCGTTTCCCCGGCAGTTTGCAGCCCCTGCGCCGCCTGAACGCATCGTTCACAACCCGCGCGCGCAACGATCTGGCCACACTCACCGACGCCCAGGTCATCACCGATTATCCCGGCATCGAACTGGATCTCGAAAAAATATCCATCGCCTCCTACGCCACCGAAATCGTGCGTGAAACATGCCGCGAAGGCGACGAAGCCAGCGAAGTCTTCGACCTGCTCGAAGAACTTTTCTCACAACTCTCATCGAATTCAGCCACACTTTCCGAATCACGCACCCTATTATGTCGTTTTGAACTTCACCTGCTCGAAGCCCACGGCGCAATGCCTTCACTCGACGGCTGCGCACGCTGCGGCCTGGCCGCCAACACGCTCCAAAAATTCATGGCAAGCCGCCTTGGCGAAGGCCTGATTTGCCCCGATTGCCGACGCCAGGGCGAACCACTCGGCCTGCTCGCGCCAAACGCCCTCCGCTTATTGCACGCCTACATCAACGACGATATAATTTCCGACGATCTTCTAACCGACGAACCCGCCCGCTCGCAGGCTCGCCGCGTTATCGACACAAGCCTTGCTCAAATCCTCGAACGCGAGCTGAAAAGTCGCTCCATGTTGACGATGCTCGGCCTTGCCTGATACCAGAACGAATAGAAATAACACTGTATCTATCCAACTATTTTTTTCAGGATATACCGCTATGCTGTTAACCCGCCGTTGTCTGATTGCGCTCCTCGCTTCACTATTTCTGGCTTCCTGCACCACAGCACCGCCGCAGCCCGAACCCGTTGAACCCGAGCCACTTCCACCGGTCCAGGTTTCACTCCTTGCTTTCAATGATTTCCACGGCCACATCCAGGGCCCATCCGGCACAGTCCTTGTCGAAGGCGAAGCCGTCCCAGCCGGCGGCGGCGCGTATCTCGCTGCACACATCGCCGCATTCAAGGCCCAACACCCAAACACTGTCGTCGTAGCAGCCGGCGACCTCGTCGGCGCAACCCCGCTTGTTTCCTCACTTTTTGACGACGAACCAACCCTCGAAGTCCTCGGAATGGCCGGCCTGGAAATCTCCGCCGTCGGAAACCACGAATTCGACAAAGGCGTCGACGAACTGCTCCGCAAACAACAGGGCGGCTGCAACGCCGTTCGCGGATGCACCGAAGGCCGAGAATTCACCGGAGCACCCTTCCAATACCTGGCCGCCAACGTCACCTACAAAGACACCGGCGAAACCATCCTCCCTGCCATCCAGATCCGCGAATTTAACGGCGTTAAAATCGGCTTCATCGGCCTCACCCTCGAAGGCACACCCGACATCGTCGCACCAGCCGGCATCGAAACCGTCAACTTCGCAAACGAAGTCAAAACCATCAACGAACTCGTCCCCAGACTACAAGAAGACGGCATCGAAACCATCGTCGTCCTCATCCACGAAGGCGGCTACCCAACCCTTCCCGTCAATGACGTCAACGATTGCGCAGGCATCAGCGGCCCGATCCTCGACATCGCCAAAAACACCGACAAAGCCGTCGACGTCATCATCACCGGACACACCCACCAGGCATACATCTGCGAACTCGACGGAAAACTCGTCACCAGCGGACAATCCTTCGGCCGCCTGATCACAAACGTCAGCCTCACCATCGATCCCGTCACCGGCGACGTCATCGAGCGCAGCGCCAAACAACAGCCTGTCCATCACGAAATCGAACCCAACGCTGAAATCGTCGAACTCATCAGCACCTACGAAGAACTCAGCGCACCGCTTGCCAACCGCCCCGTCGGCAAAATCACTGCAGATCTTCTCCGCAAAACCGATGACAACGGCGAATCCACCATGGGACGCCTCGTCGCCGATGCTCAACTCGCTGCCACAGCCGGCAAAGACCACGGCAACGCCGTCATCGCCCTCATGAATCCAGGCGGAATCCGCGAATCCCTCCTACTCGCCAGCAGCCACACCGCCGGCAAGGGCGTCGTTACCTTCTCACAGCTCTACACAATCCAGCCCTTCGGCAACAACCTGCTCACCGTCTCCCTCACCGGCGCACAAATCCACCAGCTCCTTGAGCAGCAATGGCGCGAAGAAGACGAGCGCGCGACCATGCTCCAGGTTTCCAAAGGCTTCACCTACACCTGGAACGCCGCAAAACCAGTCGGCGAGCGAATCGATCCTAAAACGATTAAGCTGAATGGCAAAGTTATCAAAGCTGACACCGAATACCGCGTCACCGCCAACAAGTTCCTGGCCGACGGCGGCGACGGATTCACCGTGTTCAAAGAAGGCGAAGACCGCCTCCTCGGCGTGGTCGATCTCGATGCTTTTGTTACCTATTTCGAGAAAAAGTCCCCAATCAAGCCACCAACCGACACACGCATCAAACGAATCGACAAGAAATAATCCGCAATGATCGCGTGCGTAATAAGCAGATCCGCAACTACCCGACAACCCTCACCTATTGGACCCTGTCGCGCTGATTTTGACTTATTACGCACCTTTCACAACTACTTTACACAAAACCAGTTGAGTTTTTGATACCGGACGACTAGACTCCCTCTACTATCGGTACCAATTCTTAGACCCCGTTGCTGCAATGATCGCATGTTTCGTATAAAAACAGACATCCGCCAGTATAAGTGTGATTCGCCGGATAAAGTTGAGAAGCTAATTCGCAACTGGGTCATCCGCCCCACCGATCTGATCTTCAGCGCCGAAAACGCTGACTGGCATCCCATCGGTGATCATCCCGTTTTCACGCCGCTATTTGACGTCCTCAACGAGCAGCTCCGAAACGAGCCGGATACGCTTGTCACCCGCAATCCCTTCACGCCGCCCAGTGCTCCCGACGGCGTCGAACTCAATCGCGCCGACAGCGACGAAATTACCCAGATGACGCATCGCACGCAAACACTGCGCACAGCCGATGACGACACCACCGAAATTGCACTCGCCGAAAACCCATCCCTACAAGCTACCGAACCAATCCGCAAAATCGGCCGCCACGATCTGCCCGAAGAACTCTTCGCAACCGCAGAAATCCAGGGCGCCTTCTCACGCGACGACACCACACCACCACTCGATGAACTCGCTGAACTCGGACATTTTGAACCCAAAGCCGACGACGAAGCGACCATGGTTGTCGAACTCGACGACGTAATCGTCAACGAATCGACCATGGTCGTCGAACTCGCGGAAGTACTCGTCGACGAATCCGAAGAGTCCACCGAGCAAGCCGAAACGGAAGAAGAACAAGAACCGGACGACGAAGAAGAAGAAGAATACGTCCGTCCGCATT
>JBEBSM010000054.1:0-13457 GCA_040394315.1 Lujinxingia vulgaris | reverse complement strand
CGGACTGCTGCCGCATCTTGTGGTGATTGGCTTGATGGTCGGGTTGTTGATGCTTCAGCCGGACTTTGGATCGTCGGTTATCTTGCTTTCGCTGATGATGCTTTTGTTGTTCGTGTCGGGTGCGAAACTTTCGTATCTATTTTTGATGACGATACTCGGTGCGGCGTTGGCGTATTTCGCGATCAGCGGGAGTGAATACCGCATGAAGCGAATCATGGCGTTTTTGGATCCGTGGAGTCATCGGCAGGACATTGGTTATCAGATCAGCGAGTCGTTGATCGCGGTGGGGGCGAGTGGTTTGCAGGGGCGTGGTCTTGGGAATGGGACTGGAAAGCTCGGGTATGTTCCGGAGTTGTGGAACGACTTTATTGGAACCATCATCGCCGAAGAACTCGGGATTTTGGGGGTGGTCGTTCTGGTGAGCTTATTCGTGATGCTGATCTGGCGTGGACTGCGGATCGCGTTGCGAAGCAATGACGCGTTCGGGATGTATCTGGCGTTCGGAATTACGGCGATGTTTGGCCTGCAGGGTATGTTGAATTTGTGGGTTGTGACGGGCATGTTGCCAACCAAAGGATTGACGCTGCCGTTTGTGAGCTTTGGCGGTAGCTCCATGATCATGGGATTGTTGTCGATTGGCGTTTTGCTCAACATCTCAAAGAATGCTCCGGATCGATGGGAGCTTGAGCGCGAGACGCGCGAAAGTCAGAAGGCCGAACAACGCTGGGATCGAAAGCGCGCAAAAATTATGCGGGCACGAGACAGGCGTCGGTAGTTGTTAGGGACGTGCGGCTAGTTTCCAAGTTATTCAAAAGGGAACCCGCCGATGATTGTGGTCAAATGTTTCATGCTAAGAAGCATAATGGATTGATGCGGCGAATGAGCCGCAATGTTTGGATGTAATTTGATCAGGATGAGAAAACTTTGAAGAAACGACATGTAGTGGTTGCTGGTGGCGGAACAGGCGGACATTTGTTTCCAGGTGTTGCGGTCGTCGAGGCGCTGAAGGCCATGATGCCGGACGTGGAAGCAACTTTTGTTGGCACCGAACGTGGGATTGAAGCCCGTGTAATTCCCGGGCTTGGATACGGTTTGCGTTTGATGGATGTCGCGGCGCTCAAAGGTTCTGGCCTGGTGGGAATGTTGAGTGGGGCGGCGCAACTACCGCGCAGCGGTTTGCAGGCGCGAAAGATTTTGAAAGAACTTGCACCGGATATTGTCATCAGCGTGGGCGGTTATGCTGCCGGTCCGATGACTGCGATGGCGGCGATGAGTGGTGTGCCGACCGCGTTGATGGAGCAAAACGCGACGCCGGGCATGACGAATAAAATGTTGGGGCGTTTTGTGGACCGAGCGTTTGTGACGTTTGAGCAAAGCAAAGCGTTTTTCAAAAATACGCCGTGTGAGGTCGTAGGGAATCCAGTGCGCCAGCAGATTCTGGATCGTGCAGAAGGTTTTATCTATGAGCCGCCCGAAGCTGGCGCTGAATTTCGAATTCTGGTGATCGGTGGAAGTGGTGGTGCCGGCAGCTTCAACGAACATTTGCCGACGTGGATGAAGAATATGGGCGAACTGCTTGGTAGCAGAATTCATATTCGTCATCAGGCCGGGCGAGATCGGGCCGATGAGGTGCGCCCGCGGTATGAGGGATTTGCAGGTACGGCTGAGGTTGTCGAGTTTATCGACGACATGGCCGAAGCGTATTCATGGTGTGATTTGCTGATCTGTCGTGCGGGTGCAAGTACGATGGCTGAAGTTCTGATTCTGGGTGTGCCGGCGATCTATATTCCGTTTCCGGGCGCAGCCGATAATCACCAGGAAAAGAATGCTCTGGCGGTGGTGGAAGCTGGCGCGGGTCTGTTGATCGAGGATTCAGAGATCACCGATGATCGTGCACGTCGTTTGTTGACGGGTTTGATGGGTAATCCAACCGCACTCGAGAACGTGGCAGATCGTGCAAAGCTGATGGGACGCCCGGAAGCTGCTCAAGTGATCGCTTCTCAATTGGTAGAAATGATGAAGTGACACATTCAGGTGAGCGCTTTCTTGAAGTGATTGTTTAGCAAACGATGGTCCGGAGATTGTTGATGTGCCTGGTTGTTTCAATGCCAACTTTAGAGAAAGTTTATAGGGGCAAGAATCAACATGAGGGAACAGTGGGTAAGTCGTGTAGGTAGTTTGTTTTTGTTTGCTAAGTTGTTGAAATGTGTAGGTTTTGCTTGTTTGTTAATGCATGTCGTGGGCAGTTGCTCGCTCCATTATATCGTGTATTCTCTCACTCGCTTTGAAACTCTAGATAATCAAGTCTGGCGAATTACTCGCCGAATTAGAGTTGTGTGAGTTTGTTCTTTGAGAGGTTTTGTCGTGTTGAAGAGTTCGTTTCATAGTCTGGGAGACAAGCAGGGGAAGGGAAACCGACTGCGCCAGATAGAACATCTCGAATATCGAATGGACGTAGACGCATGATTAAACTGAATGACGAGCACACCTATCAAGGTCAAAAAATCGGTGTCGCCCTGGGCGGTGAATCGTCGGAGCGCGCGATCAGTTTGAAGACCGGGCGGGCGTTTGTGTCGGCTTTGCAATCGCTCGGCTATGAGGTGGCGGAGTATGATATCGCCACGGATTTGTCCCGGATCGCAACGGAGGCACCGGCCGCTATGGTTCTCGGCGTGCATGGCGGAATCGGTGAAAACGGCGTTTTGCAGGGTTTTTTAGAAGCCTTGAAGATTCCGTATACCGGAAGTGGTCCGCTGGCGTCGGCACTTGCTATGGATAAGGCACGTGCCAAGGCTGTGATGGCGGATGCTGGTGTGGCAGTTGCCGGCGGTATTCGTCTGGCAGGTGGTGATGTTTCGTCGGCTGAGGAACTTTCGGAGCGTTTCGATGCTGCGGGTTTGTCGTTTCCGCTGGTGATCAAGCTAAACGACGGCGGCAGTAGTGTCGGCGTTTATATCTGTCGCGACCTGGACGCATCTTTTCGGGCTGTGGAATCGCTGAGCGAAATGCTAGATAGAGCGGCATCGGCAGGGATCTTGATCGAGCGGTATCTGGCAGGTGCTGAATATAGCGTCGGTTTTTCAGATGAAGAATTCCTCGGTGCGATACAGATCGTTCCGGAAGCTGAATTTTATGATTTTCAGGCGAAATATGAGTCGACTTCGACCGATTATCGCTATGTAGAAGAAATTATGTTGCTGGACGGTCTGCAAAAGATTGGACGGCTTGCATATAATGCTCTTGGTTGTCGCGGGGTTGCGCGTGTTGACGTAAAAGCGGATCAAAAAGGAGAACTTTTTGTGCTTGAAGTCAACACAATTCCCGGTATGACCGAGACGAGTTTGGTGCCCAAGTTGGCGGCGCGCAAAGGATTGAGTTTTGCGCAGTTCGTGGAGTGGATGCTGGATTCGGCAGTATGTGAGACAGGCGATCATTGAGGATCGTGCCTGTTTCACGAAGTTGTTGTCAGGTGTTTGAAGTTGTCTGCAAGTTGTAATCAGGCAGATAGCCGTTGTGTGTAGCCCTCACGGATGAGGGTAGTAAATTCAGGGATGTTGAGTAGTGAAACGCAAAAGCCAGTCAAATCGACGTCGACCAGATCGCCGTGAACAGTTAAGGGGAGGTGTTGATCGTGCGCTTGGTTTCTTGCGCCGCAGTGCTCCTTTTTGTCTGTTGGCAGCGGTTGCTCTTGGGTTGCCGTATTTGAGTTATCAGGCGTATCTGCACACGGTTTCCAGCAGTTATTTTGCGCTGGAGATTGTTGAGGTGACCGGTCAGCAACGTGTGGCCGAGTCCGAACTACTTCGTGCCGGTGAGTTTGAAGAGGGGATGAATATCTTTTCGGTGGATGCTGAACGCAGTCGGCTATCGATCGAACAGCTGGACTATGTGAAGTCAGCACACGTTGAACGACGATTACCTAACCGCGTTTCGGTACGCATAGAAGAGTACGAGCCGGTCGCAATCGTTGTGGACGAAGGATATATGCTGGTGGATGAATCCGGACACGGATTTTTGAGCCTGGAACCTGGGACAGCACTGGGCAATTTGCTGGAGTTACCACTTATCAGCGGCATTGGTCATATAGACCTGGCTGAAGAACGTGGCCGCGAATTACTGTCCAGTGGACTCGAGGTAGCGGGTCTGTATGAGAGCATGGGGCTTGGACGTTTGCAGCGCTTAAGCCAGGTGCACGTTGATCCGGTCATGGGGGTTTCGCTTGTGACGGAGGAAACGGGAACAGAGATCCGGCTGGGATGGGGACGCTATCGTGAACGATTGGACAGATTACATGCTGTCCAAACGACATTGATAGAAAGAGGTATGGATGCGGATTATGTGCTCGTCGATCAGGACGGGGATTTGAGTCGTGTAGCAGTAGGGCAGCGCCCGGAGCCAGGGATTGGCAAGGGAAGTGAGCCGCACTGAGTGCTGTTTTCAGCGCACAGGTGGGGGGCGAATAAAATGGATAGTTGCGAATTGATATGAATAGGTTGAACGCGTGAAAGCATAACCGTTGCCAGGGAAGGGAGTGGTATGGGACGTCGAGAAGAAATCGTTGTTGGGCTAGATATTGGGACGACAAAAATTGCGTGCATCATCGGGGAGGTGACGGCAGATGGTATCGATATTATCGGTATCGGAAGTCATCCTTCAGCAGGCCTTCGAAAGGGGGTCGTGATCAACATTGATGCGACAATAAATTCAATTAAAAAGGCAGTCGAAGAAGCCGAGTTAATGGCCGGCTGTGAAGTACATACGGTATTTGCAGGAATTGCAGGCGGTCACATCCAGGGATTTAATTCGCATGGAATCGTGGCTGTAAAAGATAAAGAGGTAAAAGCTACCGATCTTGCGCGTGTTGTGGACGCAGCGCGTGCGGTGGCAATTCCAATGGATCGTGAAGTCATTCACGTGATCCCGCAGGAATATATTATTGATGAGCAAGAAGGCATCAAGGAGCCGATCGGCATGACCGGCGTTCGTCTTGAGGCCAAAGTGCATATCGTTACCGCGTCGGTGACAAGTGCGCAAAATATCATCAAGTGCGCCAACGCCTGTGGTCTGAATGTGGCTGATATCGTGCTGGAGCAATTGGCCAGCAGCGAAGCTGTGTTGAGTGCAGACGAGCGTGAGTTGGGCGTGGCCGTCGTGGATATCGGTGGCGGCACAACGGATATCGCGATTTACGCAAACGGCAGCCTGGTTCACACCGCGGTTTTGTCGATTGGCGGTAATCACTTGACCAACGACATTGCGGTTGGATTGCGTACGCCGATGGCGGAAGCAGAACGCATCAAGCAGCGTTATGGTTGCGCGATGACGAGCAAAGTTAGCTCGGAAGAAACGATCGAAGTGCCTTCGGTTGGTGGTCGTCCGCCACGAATTTTGAGCCGTCAGATCTTGAGTGAGATCATTGAACCACGCGTTGAAGAGATCTTCGCGTACGTCGGTCGTGAAATCAAAAACGCCGGTTGTGAACATCTGATCGCAAGTGGTGTTGTGATCACGGGTGGAACGACGATTCTTGAGAACATGCCAGAGATCGCCGAGGAAGTGCTCGGTCTACCGGTTCGACGTGGCGTTCCACGAGGAATTGGCGGTCTGGTTGACGTCGTGCGCGACCCGAAATACGCGACCGGTGTGGGTCTGGTGCAGTACGGCGCCAAGCACGCAGACGTGAATTTGTTTCGTGTTCGTGAAGAAGGTGTGTATCGAAAGGTTGCACTTCGCATGAAACGTTGGTTTGCGGAAATGTTTTGAATAATCTTTGTTTATCAAAGGGTTGTAGGGTTCAGTAAGTGAGCATGGTGACCGGGTAGTCAGAGTTAGAAAGATTCGCGATTGCCCCTCACCCCGGCTCAATGCTATCCTCGCTCGTCACTTGTCCTGGGACGGCGCGATGCCCTATAGTCAAAATCCCGTGGCGTTGTTTTTTCATATTTGTATCCGTATCTTTTCGAAGTTCAGGTAGAACCTATGCTCCAATTTGATGATGCCGAAATCCTGCATTCTGCCGTAATTAAGGTCGTCGGCGTTGGTGGTGGCGGTGGAAACGCCATCAACACGATGATCACCGAAGGCGTAAATAGCGTGGAATTCATCGCTGCAAACACAGATTTGCAAGCGCTTGAGACCAACCTTGCGATCACGAAAATCCAGATTGGTCATCAGTTGACCAAGGGACTTGGCGCAGGTGCCAATCCTGATGTTGGTCGCAACTCCGCGCTCGAAGACCAGACACGAATCATGGAAGTGCTCAAAGGCGCTGACATGGTATTTGTGACCGCAGGCATGGGCGGCGGAACGGGCACGGGTGCAGCACCTGTTATTGCAGGTTTGGCTCGTGAGGCCGGAGCGCTTACGGTCGGTGTTGTCACAAAGCCGTTCCACTTCGAAGGCCGACGACGTCGTCGCCAGGCAGAAGAAGGAATTAAGAACCTGTCGGCTGCCGTCGATACGTTGATTACGATTCCAAACCAGCGATTGCTTGCGATTGCTGGAGACCAGACAACAATTCTCGAAGCCTTTAAGAAGGCCGACGAAGTTTTGTTGCAGGCCGTTCAGGGTATTTCCGACCTGATCACCGTTCGTGGTATTGTGAACGTGGACTTCGCCGACGTACGCACAATCATGACAGGCAAAGGTCTGGCATTGATGGGAACGGGCCGGGCAACCGGACCAACGCGCGCGCTCGAAGCTGCAGAAATGGCAATTTCATCGCCGCTGCTTGAAGACGTATCGATCGAAGGCGCAACCGGCATCCTGGTGAACATCACGGGCGGCGTCGATATGACGCTTAACGAGATCAACGATGCTATGAGCCTCATTGAATCGGCGTCGAACGAAGATGCGAACATCATTTTCGGTAACGTTATCGACGAAAACTTGCGTGACGAGCTGTTGATCACAGTTATCGCGACAGGTTTTGATAAGAAGCGTGCTCAGGCAACTGCAGATTCCATGGAAGCCAGCCGTCGTCGTGAATCGACCGTAATGGGACATCCCGCGGTTACCGCAAATCAGGCTGTTGCTGCTCGCCAGGTTGAAGAACCGGAAGAAGAGTCGGCTTATGTTGATGCGCAGCGCGGCCGTGGTCGTGCGTTCGAGCGTGCAACCGCCGAGTCAGGCGCTGTACCGGCTGTTGCTAGTCATGTTGTTCCCCCAAGTCCTCCGCAGACCAGCCAGCACCCAAGTGGTCAGCATCCGGCAGCCGATCGCCGTGCGACGTTTATTCGTACGCCGACCAATGGCGGTAGCTCGCTTGGTGGTGGTCTGACGCCAATCGAAGAAGAAGCCATGGATGTTCCAACATTCCTGCGCAAACCTCGCCGGCAAGACGACCGGTGAGTGATTTACGCAGTCAAGAGCCACTGAGCGCAGCACTCGATAATGTAGTGGTTGTGCTCGTGGAACCTCAAGACGACATCAACATCGGCAACACGGTCCGTGCGTGTAAGAATTTTGGCATCACGCATATACGTCTCGTGTCTCCGGCGAGTGCTGATCCGGAACGTATCAAGATCAGCGCGCCGAAGGCCGGGGATGTGATTACGCTCATCGAGCGTTTTGACTCGGTCGATGAAGCGCTTGCGGATTGTACGTTTGTTGCGGCCATGACGGCGCGCTCCAGACGTGCGAGTTCCAGTTGGACCGTCGTTGAGCCCAGAAGCGTTGCAAAGGACGTAGTCGCAGCCGCTGAAACAGGGCGTGCAGCGATTGTCTTTGGTCGCGAGGATTCAGGACTTCCCAACGAAGTCCTGGATCGATGTCACGTGATTGTGACCGTTCCAACCAATCCGAATTACTCTTCGCTGAACCTCGGACAGGCAGTGCTTTTGCTTGTGTGGGAGATATTTCGCGAAGCCGAGCACGTAAAAATCGAAGGGCCTGATAACGACGCGTACGAAAAGAGTCATCATCAGCCTGCGCCTATGGCGCGACTTGAGCCGATGTTTGCTCAGGCAGAACGCGCATTGTCTGCGATCGAGTTTTTCAAAACCGGCAGCAGCTGGCATGTAATGCGAACGGTGCGTGCGGTGTTTCTGCGCGCCGGGCTGGATATGCGGGAAGCTGCACTCTGGCACGGTGTCTTCAGCGAAATTGAAGCGTATATGAAACGCACGGGGCGTCCCTCGGCACTGCCGAATCCTTCAGATGCGCAGTCAGAAAAAGAATAATCAATCCAACAAATTTTAGTCGCCTGTGGGGGGCGATCATAAACTTATTGGTTCCAGGTGTATGAAATCTGGTAGCCGGGTGGTGCGTATACGCGCTGAACGGCGTCCGGAGAGGAAATCCGCAGATGTAATGGGTTTTCGCTCGTGATCTCACTCTGCAATTTCAGGGTGCCATCCGATTGTGCGGTCGCGGTGCGTATGACGACCGGCTGATCGTTGATGATTTCGAAAAGTGTGAGCGTGAGGGCCGGGTCCTGGGGGCCACGAAGGTTGGGTTGAAGTTCGACGTGGATTGTGGATGTCGGCTCAGGTGGTGTTTCGAGCGCAAACCAGTGCAGCGCCCAGCTCGTGTCGGACGGACAAAGGGCTTGCGTTTGCGTGGCATCGGACGCAAGCGGTTGTGCAGCTTCGCGCGTGGTGTGTCCCGTGCTTGCGGCATCGCATTGCCATTCGGGCAGGACTTCGAAGAGCATTCGGTAGTTGGACGATTGGCCGGTTTTGGAGCGGGCGTGGAGATAGTAATCGCCCGGTGTGCCAAGTCGGGTGAGCAAAACGTCTTCGTCGACGGAAGGCCGCAACATCGTGCCGTCCGGTGTAAGTAAGGAGCCTTCAAAATCACGCGGCGCGTTCCGAAAGCGAATGCGAAGACCCTGGTCGGCGCTCAAGTCGCGCAGTACGAACCAGTCCTGGTCGTATCCGCAGATGCGCAGAGGAAGTTCCGAGCGCGTGCCGGTTGTGGTCGGCAAACGGGTGGCCTGGTCGATCGTGTCGTTTTCTTCGAAATTGTCGTCGATGCAGAATCGATCTTCGTTCAACGTCAGGCTGATGCTGTAGTTCGCAGCGGTGTACCGGGTCGAAACAAGTTGCAGACGCAGGGTCTGAGCGCGTGTCGCAACGTGATCGAGATAAATCGCGGAGTTGAGTCGTTGATTGGATGTGAGCAAACGGCCGTCGGCGTCGAAGAGGTACGCGTCGATGTCGGCATCGTCGGAATGATTGATGCGAAAGCGTACGGCGTCGCTTGAGCGTACGTCGATTGCAAACCAGTCTTCCGGACACAGCGTCAGTTGTGAGTAGGTGCCGGGGGCAAGTGGGGCGGCGGTTGCGGGTGTATGGTTCGGGGCGAAGATGTCTTCGTTGCACAAAAACTCCAGACAGACTCCCGTGGAGCGGTTGCAAACCTGGGCGTTCGGACAATCATCGTCGGAGGCGCACGGCGGTTGCGTGCACAGCGTGTCGATGCAGACTTCGTCTGCGCGGCAATTGTCGTTACTGTCGCAAGTATCCTCGAGCTGGCAGACTGCACGTTCGTTTTGCAGCTCACAGCGCTGTCCAAACGGGCAATCGGTATCAAGAATGCACTGCGGAACGCACTGGCCAAACGTGTCGCCTGTCTGAACCCGGCAGTATTGTCCTTGTTTGCAGGTCGGCTCGTCGGAACGACACCCGGCGACACATCGAAGTGCATCGCCACATATAAAACCAGCGGGGCATCCGGAATCACCGACGCATGCCACGGCAATGCATAAGCCCGAGGTCGCGTCGCAGGTTTCTGCATCGGATGAACAGCCGTTTGTGGTGCAATCTGCGTTCGTTTCGCAAAAACCTGTCTGGGTGTTGCAGGTTTGATTACGTCCACACGACTGGTTACGGCAATTCACCGCGTCCGGGCGGCAGAGCTGGGTTTGCTCATCGCAACGCTGGCCGGTGGGGCATCCCGTGGTTGCACATTCACGGGCACGAACTTCGCACGTCAATGTCTGCTGGTTGCAGGTTTGTCCTGCGGGACATCCGATGTCGATGCACGTGACGCCGGGAATACAGCCGCCAAGAAAAGACATCATACTCACAGCAATGCATGCCGCGAGTAGGATGGCTCCCGGTAGACTTTGGGATGTTGATTTTTGGATTTTATGGGCTGCTGAGTTCATCACACGCGTAGATTAGCCCAAAGGCAGGCATGAAACAATGTGTCAGCTTTTGGCATAACAATAGCCAACGTTTTGGCCTTCTTCACGTACGCATTGATGGCCAGAACGGCATTGATCATCGCTCTCGCACCATTTCATACAGAAAGATGTGCGTTGTCCGAACTCCACACAGATCGATTCATCCGGACATCCGCCGGGTGTGCACTGATTGATCGTGCAATAACCGTCAGGTGTGGTTGTATCGCAGATTGCGCCGGCCGGGCAATTCGTGCTTCGTTCGCATGTGTCACCAATTTCTGGGGCGCAGGCGCCAAGAAATAGAGTGAAAAGCAGCACAAGGGCAAGTTTGAGGAAGTTAAGAACAGGATTATGGAAGATATTTAGCATTTTGTCTGGTTGTGTCTGGCGACTTTCGGTCGGCAGGTGTAACTGGCATAATGCGCCAGCCTCGAAACCTAAGAGCAACAAGCTCATCACTTGCCGCCCGTATTCTCGTTCGTTCTTATGTACCCTCGCCGGGTTAACCTGACAAGATGAACTATCGCAAACAGCGCCGCGTACGCGGGAGCATCGGATGGGCAGTTACACTTTCAGTAGGATTTCATCTGCTGTTGTGTGTGCTGTTTGTCTTGAATGTTTTTAATATAAGTAAGGGGGAAGAATCGACAACGCCCGAAACCAAGCCCCCCGTAAAAGAGGAAGAGTTTGAGGTTACGGCTGTTTTTGAAGACGAGCTGGAACCAGAACCCGAAGAAGTTGCCGAGGAAGAACCCGAAGAAGTCGCGGAACTAGAACCAGAGCCGGAGCCTGAACCGGAGATTATCGAAGAACTCCCTGAACCAGAACCCGAAGAAGTTGCCGAATTGGAGCCTGAACCGGAACCAGAGCCGGAAGAGGAACAGGAGGAAACCGAAGCAGCGGAGTTGCCGCCGGTTGATCTCAATAAATTGGCCGTCGTTCAGGAAACGAACGACGAATTGCCCGTTGATGCCGCGCATATCTCTGACCAGGCCAATAAGGTCGACGAAGAAATGGTCGCGGAAGAAACCTCGATGGAAGAAGTCGAGAAGCCCGAAGAAGAAAACGCCAACCCAATGGCCGATGCCATGGCGCCAACCGAGCCGGCTGAAGAAGACGATATCAAGGCGGACGACGTCATGCTCGAAACCGCCATGCCCCAAGCGCCCGTTGTTAACGAGCCTGTTGTTCCCGCACCCGCAATGGTCGTGCAATCAAAGGCCGAGCAATTGAAGGCCGAGCGCGCCGAAGAAGCGATCGAAAAACTGGAAGAAATCGTCGAGGTTGAAGAAGGCATTGGTGAAGCGGAGAAGCTTGAGCCGCAAGAAGCACGAGATCCTAAGCCGGCCGTTGCCGAGTCCGAGGCGCCGACGCCAGTTCAAAAGCCGGAAAAAAAGTTCGATCCGAAGTCTTTGTTTCAGGCCGATATCAACGACTATGAAAAGGTGTTCGGCGGAACCGATAATCAATTGCGCGAGCGCGAACGAGTCGATCCCAAGGCTCGCCGTTTATTGAAGGATTGGAAGGATAAAGAAGACGTGATGCGTGCCAGTATCGAAAACTTCGTCCAGCACGTAAAACCCGGCAATCATACCGGCGTAAATGCGTCGCCCGCGGTTTACGCGTCCTATCTGGCTCGCATTCACAGGCGGATCCATGCGCGCTACGCCAACGATTTCATCTATCATGCGACCCATAATATACCCGGCTCCCATCCGTTGAACCGGATGGATCTCAATACGCTGGTCGAAATCGTGATCGATGCCAAAACCGGAGCAATTGAACAGACCAATATCATCCGCTCATCCGGTGAAACCTTGTTCGATGCGGAAACCGTGCTCGTGTCGCGCTCAATTGGTCGTCATCCCAATCCGCCGGATGAAATCGTCAGTAAAGACGGACGCGTGTACGTGCACTGGAACTTCTGGCGCGATAGCCGGCAGTGCGGAACGTTCGGAGCGGCGATTTATTTGTTGAATGAATGATGTTTTTAAATAAAACATGACATCGTTTGACAATCCGTCTTTTGCTAATCATAGTCTCTCTATGCCGCAGTAATGGTGAAAGAGAACTTCATGTGTGGGAAGTTCTCAGTCGTGTAACCAACGTCGTAGTGCATGTTGTTTGGCTTGCTCTATAGAACAGGCACAGCGACGTCGCTGTGGTGGTCTTGCCACTGGGAGGCTTGACTACATCTGGAGTAGAGCACTTCTTGCGAAGGGAGGTTCTATGTCTGCAAAGGACTTGGACAACCAGGAAATGATATCGATATCCGTAAGTTGGTTGGACTCGAAGTTTGGAATGTTTGTGGGGGATCATGCGCCGTTAAAGGTGTTGCATCCGCGTTTAAATCAAGCACACAACCAGCTTGTCGAACTCGACAAACGTGGCAGAGACTTGGAGCGTCAGGAGCGTGAACTTACGGAAAAAATCAGTCTGCAAAATAAGGCGTTTGATCAGCTCGTGAGTGGTGTCTACTGGGCACTTGTTGCGGGAAGCTTTCTTGCCCCCGGCTCACAAGCTGCAAAAATGTACGAAGAAGTCAGCCTTGCCATTTTGCCAGATGGCCGCGGGGTTACTAAGAACTCATTTCGTAATCAGGCCGGTGCCGCTATTTACTCCCAGGAGCGTTTGACCCAGGAGTATATTGAATTTCTTAAGAAAATTGTTTTTGAAGGCCGAACACTCTACGACGACGTAGAAAGCATGCTTGAAGTGGCCAAACAGTTGGGCGACTCGCTTGAGAGCCGCGCTCAGTTGGTTGCTATCAGTAATAGCGCTGGCCGCAAAAAAGAGGAGCGCGACGCCCGTGAAGACTGGATCAAGGTCGCCACGGATATCTTGGCCATGTCCGTCATTCTCGAAATGTCAGACGACGATGTCATCCGTCTGCGCGCAAACTACGATGATGCCGAAGCAGCAGCTGTTCGTCGGCGTAAGTTGAAGGCAGCTAACCAAAAGAAAAAGGACGAAGCCAACAAGAACAAGGCAAAAACGCCGACTGGTACCCCAACGGTGCCCAACGAAACCGATAAGAACGAAAATCCGACCCCGGAAACAAATGGCGAAACTACGGGCGACGACCAGCCGATACTTCCAGAATCGCCCCCGGCACCGAAATTGATCGAGACTGACAGCCCGGTCGAAAACTAACGACTATTTCTCTAGTTTTTCTGCTACCACCGACCGACACTTTCTTTGAAAGTGTCGGTTTTTTTGATCTTTGTTCGTTTGAATTTCTCAAATTCAGTGTTTTCAACAGAAACGACCCGGTCAAAAGACTTGTGTGTCATGCATTTGAGAAGTTTGCGGGGCGTGGTTATCGCCC
>JBEBSM010000053.1:0-13561 GCA_040394315.1 Lujinxingia vulgaris | reverse complement strand
TCAATCAGCCAGATCCGGCACTGCTCCAAGAAGATATTCCAGAACAAAAAAGCTCGAACGGTCGAAAACTACCTTTTTTAGCCATAAAAACCATTGCAAATGCAACTCTATTGCAGTAACAACCTCTCAAGATTGCTATTGCAATCGAATTGCATATAACCCAATTCATTTTCTTTTGGATCCAAGCATCCACCTGACGAGCCGTATCAAAATGAAAACAATCTCCAATGAATCCCTGCCCCAAACATGGTCTCTGAAAACACTCTCCCGCTACGCCTTGCCAGCGCTATTGGCGTCTATGATTTTTACAACTGCCTGTGGTGAAGAGGATGATCACGATCACGATCACGGCCACACCGAAGAATGCGGCGGATACGGACACCTGCACGGCGATCAATGCCACTGTGATGATGGATACAAAGTTGATCCCAACGACCACACAATGTGTATCGCCGATTAATCAGCGCACCAGACATCATCGCCTGGCCTGAGCCACCTCCAACCCCCACGCAATAACAAACGGGCAGGTTCTCCAAATCTAGAGAACCTGCCCGTTTTTCATTCTCCCCTCAGTCATCTGTGCACCTTCTTCAAAGAGCCGCCGACCTGAAAAAAGACTAAACCTTGTCCTCAAACTGCCGCACGATATCTTCCTGAAAGAACAACAGACCACCGAGGTTTTTACGCCGAATATGCGAGAGTCGATTCAAGATCGCCTCGAACTGACCCAAAAATGCGCGCATCCATTCGCTATTCAGCTCCTGCGCATGCAACACATCCGCACTCACCAGCGCGTCCGACATAACCACATCCGACAGCACCATGCCCTGCTCAATATTGTTCAACAGCGGAACCGGCCACTCACTCGCCAGATCAATTTCCTGCTCAGTCTCCGCGTGAATACTCAACAATTCCTCGAACACAAAGTCGATTTGCTCCTCACCCAGCTCACCGCTATTGAGCATTCTCAACACCTTCCCCAACCGCGTCTGCACCACGCGAAGTCGTCGCGTCATTTCTTGCACCGTCAGATGAAAGCGATACCGATATACAAACTCATCCCGCACATCCTCATCCAGGCTTTGCGCAATCTGGTAATGATGCAAAAACACAGCCCGATCAAGCTCTCCAAACCAGCGCCTATCGCGCTCCATCTCATTATAAACCTTCGAGAAAAGCTCTTGTGCTTCATTCGGGCGATGCTGTTCACCCCGAAAAACAAAGGTTTTCCCCCACACGAGCTGATCGCCGATGACCGTTTCCAACAGATGCATTTCCTCCATCCGCTCCTGAAACGCGCCCATAAACGTCGACAATCCTTCGCCGTACAACTCGTTCCAGCGCGCATGAAGCGCGACTGCATCCAGCTCATCTTCAACCACAGCCTGTTCCAGCAGCGCGTCAAGATCACCAGGTTCTATAAAACGATGGTCGTACATTCCTAAATACTTCTGATCGAAGATAATCTCTGCATGTTCATCATCGATAAACGTCTGAACAACGCGCGGATCTAACAGCACATCCGCCTTACGACCGTCATGCAAATCAAGCGCTCGCGTAATCATCGCACGAGCCGCCGCCGGATCTTCAAACAAAAACCACGGACTCCGCGCATCGATCTCGCCCTTCACATAATTACGACGCGCATGCGCTTCGCGCTCCGCATAACTCGGATGCGAATCCCAGACCGACGTCACCGCAGCTTTCGTATGATCAAACACCCAAACGTTTGCTTCCTCGGACGGTGGAATCCCCATCATCGGATCTTTTTTCGCCACCCGCATAAAGTCGATCGTACGGCTGTGATGATAAAACACATCACGCGTAAACAGCTCGCGATCTGCTGCCTGATGCAAGTCATAAAACGTCTGCATCATACACTGATGCGCGTACTCCGTTTTATACAATGCATGCACGATCGCCATGCTACCGGTCGTTTCCACCGCAATACGATCCGCGTGAAACTCCATCTCACGCGACAACGCCGCATCCAAAATCGTAATGACCTTCAAAAACCCGCCCATCGTTCGCCGCACAGCCCAGACAGCCGCCGACAAAACCCAGGCCAGGCCCAGAAAACCCAGATACTTCTCACGCCAGCGCAACAACAACTCATCGCTCTGATCACGGCCGTGCACCATATTGTGCAACACAGAGTGCACCAGATACACATAATTGCTCAACCGCATCGTCCGCTGCGAAAAATGCCCGAACTCATGCGCCAGAACTGCCTTAAACTCTGAATAATTCAGACTGTTTACCAGCCCCAGACCAATCAACAGATTTTTCTTCACCGGCCAAAAAATGCTCAGCACCGAGCTGTCAAAAAACACGCCCGCATTCACATCCGCGCACAAATACACGCGATGCGGCATCGCAGCACCGGTTTCCTCGCACAACGCGCGCAAGAACCCAAACAAGCGCGGCTCATCCGCCTCCAAAATCTCGATATACCCGCTGCGATCTGCACGCTGACGCTTGAACAAGCCCTTCAGCAAAAACAAAAACGCAACACCCGAGCCAAGCGACGCCACCCCAAACAGCGCCCAGAACAACAACCCACCCGATACACCGCCGTCATAATTCAACAGCATGTACAACAGATACGCCGCACCGGCGAGTACCCCGAGATAGAGCCCGAAGAATAGAAACAATCCTCCCAGCACCCCCACAGCATACAATGGATAGGCCCACCCCAGACGATCTGGCACAATCGTGCCCGGTTCACGGGGTTGCAAACGAGACTTCGACGATAGACTTACTGATTTCTGAACATGCATGGACTGACCTCCCAAGATTCAGGACCAAAACGGTCACCTGGGAAAGCCCACCAGTACGGACGACAGGGCTTCCATCGAGCAATAAACAAACTACGATGGAGTAAACACTATCAGTCGATTATTATTTCATCAAATTTTTTCACTTAGGACGGACGTAATCCACAGGCTTCAGAGAATACATCCCAAAAAACTTCAATAATCGCCTCGATTTCAACAAATTTCCGACACCAGGTGCTTCAATCTCACGATCGATCAAAACGCTACCGACAAAGATCGAGGATCAAAGTATATCCCTAAGAACCTGCACACCCCTGCAGCATCTGCCAGAAAACCTGCCACAAACCGGCTACTTTTCGTCGAGCAAACTCATCTGAGCACTCGCACCCGACCCACCAGAAGCCTTTGATTCCACAGGCTTTTTTGCACCATCCGCACGATCCACATCGCTCTTTTCAGCCACAGGCGGCTGCACTGGTTTTGGCCACCCGCCCACCGGCCGCAATGCGCCGATGCGCGTCAACCTGAACACGCGCTCATCGCGACGCAGGTGACAATACGCATGCAAATACGTTTCCGCCTCCAGACTGATCGGTGTGATCTGTCGATGCGTAAACTCGCCGCGTCCCCGGCTATAATAGTCCATTTCAAGATCGAGTTTCGAAGCGATCGCCCAGTGGATCAAATCCACCTGACTGGACGCTTCATCGACCTTACCGGGCGTTTTTCCCTCGCTCTCGGCCGCTTCCCAGGTCGGATCGATCGCCCGCCCGATCCACAACAGGATCTCATAGGCCTCGATCTCAATATCCATCACTTCTTTTGGCCCAAACGTGGCCAGAGTCTTGCGAAGCACGGTATCCAGCGCACGTCCAGACGCGCGCGTTCCACCGTGCTCACGCAAATTCTCAAGAATCAAACACGCCAGAGCAACCACGCCGCGCTCATCCGTTGTACGGAGTAACACGTCGCCCGGACCTTCCGGAAAGCTAAGTTCATCCTCTAGCTCGTGATTTCTCGGGGTTGAACGCTGCAAACGCTCAGCGATACGCCCCCGAATCGTCGGAATTTGTACAGGTCCACCGCTGCTTGACACGATTTGACTCCTTTTGGGTTTATTTCGACAACTTTTTAGACGGTCCCTTACCCTTATCGAACGTCGCGCCTTCGAGCTTGGCACCATCAAAGTCTGTTTCGCTCAGATCTGCGCCGGTAAAGTTTGCTTCAAACAACTTCGCACCCGAAAAGTCTACGTCCGACAGATCTGCATTGCTAAAGTTAGCCAACGTTCCCTCGACACCCGACAGATCCGAACCACTCAGGCTCGCACCCTCAAACGACGATTCAGCAAGCGTTGCACCAACGAAGTTCGAATCCTCGAACTGACCGCGCGCAGCATTCACATTCACCAGAACTGCACCGGCAAGGTCTGCGCCCTGAAAGCTTGCGCCCTCAAAGTTAGCCGACTCAAAATCACTACCGGCTACTGAAACTTCCTCGAATACGGCCTGGCTAAAATCCGCTTCCGCAGCACGAACACCGGCCAGATCTGCACGCGAAAAGATCGCACGCTTGCAGTTTGCGCCTTCGAGCATTGCACCGGTCAAATCACTCTCGGTCAGATCGGCATCTTCAAGATTTGCACCGATCAAAATCGCGCCCGCAAGCGATGAACCCTGCAACTGAGCCTTGCTCAAGTTTGCACCCTCAAGCTTTGCTCCCGAAAGATCTGCGCCCTCAAACTTTGCACCACTCAAGTCCGCATCGCTCATATCCACACCGGCCAGATCAACACCGGTCAGATCTTCACCCGCTGCGACCAGCGCAACAAGCTCTTCGAGCGATTCGATGAGAGGCATCTCTTCTTCTTCCAACACTTCATTGTTCGACATCAATAACTCCTAAAACCTATAAAATCCACAGAGATATAACACACCCATTGAGCAAAAGCTTTCGCCAGCCCAAAACACGCAACTCTCTTACTCTTCGCCGCTTCGCTTGTCGACCTCAGCGAGTTCTCGTAGTTCTCGCTCCAGGCTGGCTTCCTCCGGATCTACCAGCCCACTTTGACGAAAACTCTCCAACAACGCCTCCGCCCTTGCCACTTCCTTGCCATCCGGACGACGATTTTCCTTACGCAAAATCGACTTTTCCATCTCAATGACTTCCAACTCAAGACTCACCGCACGTCCGCGCTCAGAAATCTGCTTTACCCGCTCGCTGGCCTCCTGCGCCAGTTCCGCCATGCCCCGGGTCTTCGCAAGTTCCACACGCCGCCCCCAGACTGACATCTCCTCTAATAACGCAGCCTTTTCCTGCTCCAACTTCTTTTCCCTCTGCACCAAAAGAGCCATCTCTGCATGTATTAACGGGTCCATGACTTCACCTCTCCTAAAAAGATCGCACACCCACCCAACAATATAATCACCGCAATGCGAACTCCGCCTCATTGCATCTTGCACCATTCGCGCAATTTCACTAAAGCATCATTGCGCTGCAATTTTACGTCGTACATTTGCAACTGCCCTTAATCTATGGATTAACACACCGCACTCCCGCGTTGTAGAGCATGTTTTCATCACGCCCTATTTCCTTACTTACGTTTTCCTCTGTAGTGAACAAGATATGAGTGTTTCCGCTGGTATTGTCGGACTTCCCAACGTGGGAAAATCCACGATTTTTAATGCCCTCACCTGCGCCGGTGCGCAGTCGGCAAATTATCCTTTCTGCACCATTGAACCCAACCTCGGCATCGTGTCGGTTCCCGATCCGCGTCTGAAAGCAATCAGCAAACACGTCCCGGCCCAAAAAATCATTCCTGCCATCGTCGAAATCCTCGACATCGCCGGACTGGTACGCGGCGCATCCACCGGTGAAGGACTCGGCAACAAGTTTTTGGCCAACATCCGTGACGTCAGCGCAATCCTCCACGTTGTCCGCTGCTTTGAAGACGACAACATCGTCCACGTCGAAGGCGGCGTCGATCCTAGACGCGACGTTGAAGTCATCGACACAGAACTTATCCTGGCCGATCTGCAGACCGTTGAACGTCGTATGGACAAGGCCCGTCGCGCCGCCAAAGGCGACAAGGCTGAAGCAGCCCGTGTCGAAGTGCTCGAAAAAGTACTCGTCGCCCTCGATCAGGGAGTTCCCGCACGCGCCATCAAACTCGACGCTGCCGAACGTGCCCTGCTCCACGACAGCCACCTTCTGACCAACAAACCGGTTCTCTTCATCGGCAACGTTCACGAAGACGACCTGGAAGGAACCTCGCCACACGTCGCCACGCTGCGCGAAATCGCTGCCGAACAAAACAGCGACTACGTACTTGTATGCGGCTCAATCGAAGCCGAGCTTTCCGAACTCGAAGAAAGCGAACAACTCGAAATGCTCGAAGGTCTGGGCATCGAAGAACCCGCACTCAACGCACTCATCCGCGCGGCCTACCGACTGCTCGGACTGCAGAGCTTTTTCACGGCCGGCGAAATCGAAATCCGCGCATGGACGATCCCCATCGGCGCAACCGCTCCCCAGGCTGCAGGCGCGATCCATACCGACTTCGAAAAACGATTCATTCGTGCCGAAGTTTACACCGTCCAAGACCTGCAAACCTTCAACAACGAAGCAGGTATTCGTGCAGCCGGCCGCCTGCGCCTCGAAGGCAAAGAATACATCGTTGCTGACGGCGACATCTTGCACATCCGACATAATGCATAACCGCTGATCGCACATACCCTGCACGACCAAACGCCGGACTGAAGCCTCGCTTCAGTCCGGCGTTTTTATTTAAGAAAATCCGTAACCACATTTCAACACACGTATTTATTTGCTGTAGAACTTTTCACCCAAAAGAAAACAGCATTCATCTCCCGGGAGATGAACGCTGTTTTCTTTTTTCTAAAAGTTACGCAATGGATAAAGCGTCTATTGAGCTAATCCTACGCGACACTCACAATACGTGGAATCCCAGGCATTTAGATACGCGTTAAACTCAGCCTGATAATTTACCGGAGTCATCATCGCTGCATTATGAGGCGAGACGCCCGTCGAATCGCACACACACACATCTCGTATAAAACAGGCCGCGCTAGCATTTTCATGGTCACTTGGAATCGTAAACAAATCAAACGCTTCCGGTGTCCAAACGCCACCGTCATTCTTCCAACTCGCGGTGATATTATCGATCTGACCGTCACAATCGTTATCCAATCCGTCGCACAATTCGGGCATCGGACTATACAATTGTTGGCAATACGGCTGGACGTTATTCTCACACGCAACTTTTCCTATCTTACAACGATTTCTCTCCGTCGCCGGGTCATTTGCACCCTGTCCGGAAGTCGACACCGGATCATCATCCACATGACACGGCGCATCCAGATCGTAACCAGGGCAGCCAACCGGGCATTCTTCCAACGCAATCGGTTCACAAACATCAAAGCCTGAGTCGCAGCTCCATACCCCCTGAGGACAAATCAGCGGAGGCAACTGCCCTGGAACATCGCACGCAGAACCAATAACCTCTGCACACGGACAGGCAACCTGCGTTTCTACGAACTCCGCATTTCCCGACTGTACCATCGCACAATAGTCCGAGGTTAATGCCACAGAATTTCGGTTCTCGTTGGCAAAATACCAACCACTTTGCCCGCCCGGATCATGACTTCGATGCGCAATATCAATAAGCCCGGTGGACGCCTTCATCCGAACAATGACTGCCTCGGGATTATCCGGCGCCATATTATTCGGATGGCTGTTGGTATCCAGATCAAATGTACACGATATTTCGTGCGCGATGCTCTTCAAAACGTTGGTAAATTCCGTTTGTTCATACGCCTCGTAGCTTCCATAACAGGTCGTCGATGTCACACCTGGATTCAGACACGGATCAGTTCCGATACCATTACTACACGTAGGATTTGCCTGGGGTCCGCAGCACCCCTTTCCCGCAGCCGCCGCCAATTTATTATTAAATGCTGTGTTCGTTGCACCGCCGAGGCCAACGACATACAGACTTTTGCCTTCCCCCCGCATCGCGCACGCCTGGTTAATTGCCGCAGTTCGGCTCTGTTCAATATTATACGATGTGGTCTGCGGCGTACCGTCCGTTATCAAAATACCAGCCGACGGGCGGGTTGAATCGTTCAGCGTATTACTTCGTCGTACTCGATCAATCGCATCAGCCGTGGGCGTATAACCACCTGCCGATGTATTCGATAAGCGATTCGTCAAATCTGTTAACGCATTTTCTTTTGCTTCGAAAACAACGTTCGCGTTAAGCGGAACCATATCGATATAGGTCGCTCCAAAAAAGCCCAACCCAAAACGAACCTGATCGGGCTCACCGCCGGTAAGCTCCTCAACAACTGCAATTAATGAGCTTCTTGCTACGTTCCACAGGCTTACACCAGCACTCTTGTTTGTATCCATCGACCCCGACCGATCCAGCATCAACAACGTCGCCGGCGTACTATTTTCGATCGTTGTTGTCTTCGGAGGACTACAAAAGTTCCATGTCTGCGCCGAAGCGACACTCGCCGTCATCATCAATGACGTTGCTGCCAGAACACCGAGCCAGATAGGACCCATTTTGGTTTTCGATAGTTGTCTCATGATCCTATCCTTATGCATGCAAGTTTACTCAAGTAAAGCAGTTCAGATGCCACAAGTCCCACAGGTCGCTAGTCCCGCTTGATTTCAACGCTGATTTGAAACTCACCCGGCACCCATCCGCCGTTTTCGACAATCGCATAATACGTTCCATCGGCGGGCACTTCCCAGGTGATTGGCGAGGTTTCCTCAAAATAACCAAGGCACGCAGCTGTCTGCGCACATGATGATTTAAACAATATATTATGAGGTACGACGTCACCCGTTGTCGTGACTACAACTTTGTTTCCAGCGACTAAACTCGGAAGCTCGAATACCAGTTCTGGTTCATTATAATCGATTGGTTCCTCATTACACCCGGCTCCTGCACGACTATCATGCCTGTCATTATACACAGCGCCATCGCCTTCGACTTCCACACGATCCGCCACAACAATGGGCGCTTCGCATGAATCACCCAGACACCGACCATCCACACATCCCTGCGCGCACGTACCAAGCGTCAATCGTGAAAAGTCCGGTGATGTGGCCGTAATATCGCATTTTTCAATTTGATTTCCGTCGATACACTGCGAAACCCCGGTATCGTCACACTTCGGCGTCGGAATCAGCTCGATCTCCACATCAATCACATTCACAACAGTATCTTGGAGTTGTTCGAGCACCAAAAACCAGACGCCTGCACCTGAAACTTTGTCCGACAGGCCATTATTTTTACAGAACAGCGCGAAGTCATCATTTTCACACGGACTTCGACGCAGCTCACTGGCAAGCGGCGAGGATGACGTAAGATTCATCACTCCCTCGTCCGATAGGCGAAACGAAAAGACAGCTTCATTGCTATCTGTTTTCGCAGTCGAACAGCCACTATTTAAGTGATTTTCGAGCGTCGAGAAATCAATCGACAACGTCTGCTTACCCGGCATCAACCAGCCCAGATCGACCACTGGCCCACAATTCGGATATGGATTCGGTGCAGCAACATCAGGCTCGGCATCAACACCGATTTCGGCGTCATCTCCAGCATCCGAGTCAGTCCCTACTTCGGCGTCATCCAATTCAGAATCAACCTCGTTTCTAATCTCCGAATCGTCAGGGGTAACGTCATCGCCGCCCGAATCCAGCTCGGCGGAATCCAGATCTCCAGAATCACTAACTGATCCTGCATCACTTGAGGGAACGACTGTTTTTTTAGGCATGTCTGGATCAGAGCACGCACTACCCAGCGAAACACTGAATAGCGCGACGACTATGAATACAAGCGGCATTCTATTTTTCCTGAGAAAACATGCACTTAACATCGATATCCCTGTATTCAATCCAAAACTTCAATGCGATAATCGAATGTCGCGTTACCGACGCTACCGCGATCGATAATCACAAAATAATCGCCCGCCGTATCCACCGTCCAGTTGAGCTTACCTGTCTGATCATCTGCGGCAATGCATCCAGCAGAAAGTCCACAACTCTTTGTTATCCCAATGATTCCACGACCAGCGTCGCTTGTGGTATCAAACATTACTTGGTGGGCAACCTTTAACCCAGGCCAACTAAATACAACGTCTTGTCCACTTGTTATCGGCCCGGTCAGTTTATTGGTCGAACATGACGGTGATTTGTTAAAATCAAAATTGTTTCCAAAAGCCTGCAATTGCCCCTGAACCCGCGCTGTACCGTCGACCACGATCGCACTCTCACACGCATCACCGTCGCACACCCCGGAATCACATTGCGAACCACATTCGAAAGGCCGTTTCTCTGTGCCGGCATAGCATTGAACACGCTTCGTACCCTCACACGTCCAACCACCTGCCGGGCTACAAATTTGATTCGCAGCTGTCAGCTCTACCTTAAAATCACCCGTCGAATAATCATGACGCGCTTCAACAATTAAATAATAATCTTTGCCCGCTTTCGCCTGAAATGACCCGGGTTTGACATCGCAAAATAGTGCCGTTGAACCGTCAACACATCCGTTCTCACGAAGTTCCATCACCACTGGCTGCGTGGTTTCTAAAAACTTCGCTTGAACCTCTGCATCTTCTGCAACCTGAAATTTAAAGACGGACTGTGAACTATGATCTTTTGTTGCACAACCGGTCTTCAAAAGTACCGGTTGCCCGTCCGAGTTTCCATCGATGGTTAAAGGAGTTCCAGAGGCCAGCGTTCCAAGATCGCGTGGAGCGTCGCAACTAAACCCAATATCGCCAACAACCACACAACCACCATCGACGCAGGCTTCACCAGACGCGCACACAACCCCGTCACACGGACCAGGCTTGACGTCACCTTCTTCCGTATCATTAGTATCGTTATTCACATCCGGATTGGCATGACCCGTTGCATCCTGGCCAATCTCAACATCAGAAATAACGGTCGGAGGCGTTTGGCCATCGTCACATCCAATGCTCGCACCCACAACCAAGCTCACGGCAATCAGCCAGCTCGTACAGCGAAAGTAACGGTTATGCCTTGCCGTTTTCATCTTGAGTTCCTTCAATCGGGATTGAATCCATGACACTTTGTACGAACACTTCCAACTTACAATCCGGCGAAAAACTTTGTTTGCGACAACGTTGTTGGTCGTGAAGAATCAGTAAATCTTTCAGCAACAGCTTAACCAATTCCCTGACACAACACCAGCTTTACCCAATATTCGAGAGGCAACGCGAGCAATAAAAACACCTTTCTCGGATTTCCTACATCCTTATTCTTACAATTCCCCGCATACCGACATTCTTGAAGAAATACACAAGTCGGTTCCCTCCAGCGATCGATGATCGCCCCCGGGAATTGGCTTTCCAGATGAATGAAAGCCAGATTCAATATGGTCGCGCATCAGCAACGATTCAACGTAATTTCTCCCCTTTTTAGTCAATTGATAATCTCTACGTCATCAAAAAACCCGGTAAGTTTCGGCTGACCCTTGCAAAGTTCACAAGATCCATATCCAGCCGAAACCCCGAGTTCTCAATCGCCAAAAGCTCCCCAGCTCTGGGCAATAAGTGATTACGCTGACACGTCATCGTAACCACTCCTCCCCTCCCTTCCCCGACCAACTCCGTGAGCTGTGGTTTCATCAAAAAGCCACAGCCAATTATCAATTTTCTAAACCCGACTCCCTGGCCCGATTCAACTCGGACGTCTTCTGCACACCAGAACCCGGCCCCCGCTCAGGCAATGGCGATTTTTGTCCCCTCACACGTACAACCCGGTCCAACAGATAACCCTGCAATCCACCGATCGATGTAGCTCGGACTTGAATTGCACGGTGCTCCCACGCGCCTTTACACAACTGGTCTACAATACAGACGAGAACCCACAACACGCCCATACCGAATGACCAACAAGAGATACCTGACGTATCGCAGCAATCCAAACAACGATTGACGTCATTCAACGCTGACCTGTGGTCAAACAATGGCCTGTAGTTCGCAAAGCTCAACGCAGCTTCACACATATCCAGTCCTTACCATACGGACATGGTTTCAGGCCTGTCAACCCTAAAAACAGAGAGTTGTCAACTTTTTCATGTTTTTATGAAAACGAGCACTGAATATACAGCGCACATCCTGCTTTCACCGACATAACACGCTGAACAATTCTGAATCTTCTCAACCCTTTCCGCGTAAGATTCTTACAATCTCAGTTCCATATTTTTCTCGAACCCAGGGCAATATCCCTCTCACATCCGAAAGCGCCTCGACCGTATCCGGCATCCGCTCGACCACGTCCCCCAACACCCCATTCGAAGCCACGAATTCAAACGAAACCTTCAACTCCTCAGCCACGCCATCCCGCCAGGTCTTTAATTCCTTAAGCAACTTCTTTTGCTCGGGCGACATTCGATCCACTCCCTTTCGCGGCGCCAACTCCGGTGGAACTGGAATTTCCAGGGACCGCTCTACCGCCGCCAACAATCCACGTAACTGGTCGTGACTTAAACGATTACGAATCCTTAACGCCTCATATTCTTTCACGCTACGGGGCCGTGCCCGAGCCACCTTCTCGAGCGCGCTATTCTCAAAAACCAAAATCGCCGCACGATTGAGCTTCTTACACATCTCATGACGCCAGACATACAATTCCTGCATCGCCGCACGATCCCGCCCACCTAACTCTCGCCGCACTTTGATTCGTCGCCAGCGCTCCACGTCAAATGGCACCTCACGATACACACTCGTTTCCGCTACAAACGCGCATTGTTGAGCAAACAAATCATCCCAACCAGCCTCCGCAAGCTCTTTTGAAAAGCGGTCGCGCAACTCAAATAAATCGACCACATCGCCCAGCGCATACGCCTGCGCATCACTCGGAATTGGCCGGCGCGTCCAATCAAAACGCTGAAACTGCTTTCCAGCCTTCACTCCCAACAATTCCTCAAGCAACCAGCTTAAACCATGCCGCTCGTAATTCAAAAAACGCGCTGCAATTTGTGTATCGAAAACGTTTCGAACCGAGATGCCATAATCCCTACTCAACTCATTCAGATCACTGTTCGCGGAATGAATAATCTTGACCTGACCGTCATCTTCAAAAATTTCGAATAACGGTGCCAACGCCTCAGCATCCAATGCCAGCGGATCTATCAGCGCCGCCACCTCGGGAGTCGCCACTTGAATCAAACACACCCGCGGCTGATACGCATGGAAATGATCACTTTCGGTGTCCACCCCAATCACATCCGAATTTCGCAACACCTCACAAAACCCGTTTAAACCCGCCACCGTATCAATCCACATCGTTTTCATTTCGACCTCTTATTTTCTAAAAACGACGCAAATCGCCGCCCTTTCACCTCGTCACCATGCCACATTTTCGTTTTGTCACCACATGGCAATCTTGTTTTCGGTTCAGCATCGTTCCCACAGTCAGCGCCAACGCACCACCAGTATTGAGCGGCTTGTCGCCACGATATTCAGGTCGCCACGATATTCAGCGAGCATGAACGCCAAACCCGATCAATTTAACTGCTTGTAACAGCGTTCTTTCGTATCCGCTTACAATTAATCGCAACGCTTCAATCCTTTAGAAGTGGCGTAAACACTACCCCTACTCCCATTTTCAGCGAATACTTCAATCATTCTTGCAAATTAGCACGCAACATTTCGCCTCCTCGATTCGATAATAGATTCAGCAATTCGGAGAGACGACACCCGTTTTCACCGAAAGAG
>JBEBSM010000052.1:0-13627 GCA_040394315.1 Lujinxingia vulgaris | reverse complement strand
TGATGAATCCGACGACATAAGTCTGTCAGCCTAAACCGGGTAAAAACAACGGTAATAATAACGATCCAGATGCTGGCGACGGTGGCGATAGTGGCCAGGTCGATGAAACGCCGTTGGAGCCGTGGGACGATCTGGATGGCGACGGGATGCCGAATCAATTTGATAACTGTCCACGTCATGCGAATCCGGATCAGGCAGATTCTGATGGCGATGGGGTTGGCGATGCGTGCGATAATTGTCCGGACGCTGCCAATTCAACGCAGAAAGCATCGGCCGGCAATCCGGTCGATGATCGCGGAATTGTCATGGGCGATGCATGTGCGCCGGGCAATACGTATGTCGATATGGACAAAGACACCGATAGCGACGGCGTTCCCGATATTCTGGATAACTGCCCGAACATGCCGAATCCGGATCAGAAGGACTCGGATGGCGATGGAGTTGGTGATGCGTGCGACAACTGCGCGTTTGCGAAAAACCCGGAGCAAACCGATACCAGCGGAAACGGAATCGGTGATGCGTGTGAATCGCTTCCGGGCGCAATTCCTATCTGCAACGAGCAGAGCATGGAGTTTGAACGTCTCAAGCCGAACTTGTTTATTCAGCTCGATATTTCGGGTTCGATGAAAGGTACGTTGGAAGGTGGAACACGCTGGTCCCATGCGAAAAACGGGTTGAACTCGATTGCGGATGCTTTGTGGAATGACGTGCGCTTTGGTCTGGCGGTGTTCCCGGCTCCGGGCCAGGGATGTGGCAACGTCACGCAGCTCCGGCTTCCGATGGGTGAGCATACGGCGGTTCAGTTTAAGGCCGCGTATAACTCCCTGGCAGCGGACGGCGATTCTACGCCGTCGCGTCATGCGATCGATCAGACGCGTAACAACGGCTGGCTTAACGATCCGAACGATCCGCGCGATGCGAATCGGGCAAAGGCGCTGATTTTTGTAACCGACGGTGAGCCGAACTGCTCTGGAAGTAACGTCGCGACGACGAGTGCTGCGATTGGCCAGCTTGCGGCTCAGGGCGTTCCGACGTTTGTAATTGGTATGGCGCATCAATCGGATTCTCTGACCCAGATGGCGCAGGCCGGTGGAACGGGAGATTATTACAAGGCCGGTAACTCTGCGCAGCTTGTTACAGCGCTGAGCGAAATTTCCAACCTCATGGTGAGTTGTGATTACTCACTCAGCCAGCCGCCGGCAGATCCGAACAAAATGTGGGTTATGGTGAATAACCAGTATCTTCCACGTGCGGATTATTCGTATGACGCAACGAACCAGACCTTGAAGTTGAGCGCTCAGGCATGTACGGCGCTGCGCGGTCTGGACCAAAACCAGGTCGGGCTGGCGATCAAAATGGGCTGTGCCGATACGTGTACGCCGGGTCAGCCATCGGGCTTGTGTGATCTGTATTACGAAACCTGTGGTCAGCCATACGCCTGTGATAGCTGCTCGCCGGAAGTCTGCGACGGCGTCGATAATAACTGTGACGGCGTGATCGACGAGGGTTGTCGGGACTGTCAGCTTCGCACGGAAACCTGTGAGACGTCCGACGAGTGTTGCGATGGAATGTCCTGCGGTCCAGAAAAGACCTGTGTTCCGTCTTGCTTCCCAATCGGCGTGGCTTGTCGTTCGCCGGAAGATTGTTGCAGTAGCCAGTGTACTGCGACGGCTGCCAACGAAGTTGGAGTTTGTGTCGGCGGCTGATCGAATAATGTAGTGTAGTAGGCGTCAAAAATACGCTTATCGATGAACATTTTTGTCGATAAGCAACGCATCGAGCCTTCACCGAAAACGCTGTTTATAAGCGTCGGTTGAAGGCTCGATTTTTTTGTGTCGGAGATTGTGGTGATCGGGTGGTTTGGGGTGAGTTTGTTGGGTGTTGGGATGTGTTGGGTGGTTTGCGGCGTACCCAAGGGCAGAGCCCATGGGTTAGCACAACGCCAACGCGCTCCGCAGGGGCCAGAGGCCCCGCTGCGCGGTGGGTGTTTGTGGGTTGGGTTGGGTTGGGGGAGCGGGGGATGGAGCAGGAGGGAGGGGGCCGGTTAGCGATTGATGACGCGCTTGCTCTCGCCGGGTTTCAGGTCGACGTAGTAGGTTTTGTTGAGGCCAAAGTCGGGGTTTACGAGTCCGATTTTGTGGTTGCCGGATTTGACCTTGTAGTCGATCTGGGGTGTGTAGAGGCCGGTGTCTTTGTCGTTGATGTAGATCCGGGCGGCGGGTCGTGAGGCGATGCTCAAGAGGCCGGTGCCGGTGGGCTCTTCGACTTTGGCGACGGGTGGTTTCTTCGCGACCGGTGTCGGGTCGGGCGTTTTTGTGGGTGTTGGTACGCGTACATTTTTTGTGGGCGTTGGTGTTGGTCGGTTCGTCTTGGTAGCAACGGGTTCGGGAGTGCTGCGGTCAAGCTGAGCGGACAGGGTGGCGTCGGGTTGTGCGCCGGGTTCAAAAATTTGCTCCCACTTCTCGTATGCACTGCGATTGACGGTCACGCGGTATGCTTTTTGAGAATCGAGGTTCTTGATGGTCTCGGGCGTTTTGCCGGTTGCGACATTTTTGCCGGTATCGCGCTCAACGATCACGAAGTCTGAGCGATCTGGTGAGCTGGTCAGGCTGAGATTGACGGTTTTGGGGCGAAGCATGACTTCAAGTGCGGTGATTTTTCCGGACTCAACGTCGACTTCGCGTTTTTCGTCGAGATAGCCTTCGAGCGAAATGGTGACGGCGACTTTTCCAGCAGCCAGACTTTTGGCGGTCGTGGGTGTGGGTTCATCGATGGCTTTGCCGGCGATTTCCACGCGGGCACCGGTGGGAGTGGTGGTAATCGCGATGCCGGTGTTTGCGTTGGCGGCAGCAGGTTTTAGCGCCTGATTGAGTTTGTAGGTTTTGCCGGCTGCCAGATCGACGGTGCTTTCGTACGCCTCAAAGCCTTCTTGCTTGATGACGAACTTTGCAGAGCCGGCGTCGGTTTTGAAATTATATGGCGTTGGCCCATCGTGAATGAGCTGGTCGTTGAACATAATCTGGACCGAATCCGGCTCGGTTTCAAAAACGATCAACGCTTCGGAGTTTCGTCCCATGAAATTTACGAGGATGAAACCGCCGAGCAATAGCGTGAGCACAAGACCGATTGCGCCGTACATGGTGGCGCTGCGCTTTTTGGGCTGCGCGGTGGCTTCGGGCATCGCGTAGTTCGGCACGGTGACGGGTACGCCATCGCGTCGTTCGAGGGCCGACATCGGCACCGTTTGTTTGTGCGTACTCGAAAGCCGGGGTGACGGAAGTTCGAGCGAAGGGGCTCGCCCCTGCAGGTTCACGTCCCAGCGATTGAATTCGACCGTTGGGGGATCGTCGCCGGTGCTTGAGAATCCGCCGAGTGCTGCATTTTGCGCACCCGCGCCGACGACTTCTTCGCTGTAGACAATCGAAGATGCATCGACTTCTTCTATATAGTCCAGGGAACCGTCTTCGATAATGCGGTCAAAAATCTGCGTTTCTAATTCGTCATCGCCCCAGCTTAATTGTCCGCGCCTTCCGTGTGGCGACGGCGTGTTGGCGCGAACAGGTTCTGCGGGCTGTATGGGCTGTAGATTGAGGTTCTGGTAGTAATCGATCTTTTTATTTTCAAACTCGATGTCAGCGCTGAAGGCTTCCTTCATGTACGCAGCGAGGTCTTTGGGCGTGTAGTAATAGGCCTGGTTGCGCATGAAGCGTTCGAGCGCTTCGGCCAGCTCGTGGGTGGTCTGATAGCGATCTTCGGGGCTTTTTGAGAGCGTTTTCAGAACAATTTCCTCGAGTTCCGGTGGGATATCGAGGTTGTAGAGACTGGGCGGGCTCATTTCGACTTTGCGAATCTTTTCGAGTGTATCGAAATCACTCTCGCCGAGGAACACGCGTTCGAGCGTGAGCAATTCGTACATGACGATGCCCAGGCTGAAGATGTCGCTGCGGTGATCGACGTGCAAACCGCGGACTTGCTCGGGGCTCATGTAGCTGAACTTGCCCTTGAGCACGCCGACCTGGGTCTGGCTGGTTTTGCCCTGCGCTTTGGCGATACCAAAGTCGATGACTTTCACTTCACCTTCGTAAGATACGATGATGTTTTGTGGTGAAACGTCACGGTGGACGATGTGCAGCGGTTGACCCTGCGAGTCTTTTTTGTCGTGCGCGTAGCCCAGACCTTCGCAGATTTTGGAGATAATGTAGCAGATACGCGGAATACTGACCTTTTCTCCCTGGCGTCGCGCGCGTTCAAAACTTGTCTTTAGATCTTTTCCGCTGATGAACTCCAGCGCAATAAAGTAGGAGTCATCAACTTTTCCGAGATCAAAGATCTGCGCAATATTGGGATGGTTGAGCTGGCCGGCGATTTTGGCTTCATCAATGAACATATTGATGAAGGACTCATCCTCGGCAATGCTTGGGAGAATCTTTTTGACCGCCAAAAGCCGCTCAAAACCTTCTACGCCGAACGCTTTCGCTCTAAAAATCTCGGCCATTCCGCCGACATTTACGCGTTCGAGAAGGTAATATTTACCAAAAGGTATGGGGCTGTTAAGGATTCCTGGTTCGCTCATGAGCCTACTATTGAAAGCAAAATTGTAGCTCAGAGCCAATCACCATGTGCCCGAGCTGCGCAATTACGCAAAATGCGGCCGGGAAATCTACCGCACAAGACCCGGACAAAGGGAGAAACAGATGCCGGTAACCGCGGAATCTTAAAGAATTTATAGCCTGACTGTCAACCTCCACATAGTGCTGCCGAGTAGTAAGGAGACAATTCCCGGTATTAAGGCGGGTTGGCAATGCGGTGTGGTGAATGATCTTTGCAGTGTCTGGAAAAAAAATGTAGCGTTCGCCGCGAATGCTGATGGTTTTAGTCTATACGACTAATTGAATGTGGCATGGACTGGCAAACAGGTGTTTTGCCGAAGAACTTTGAAGGAAAATAAATTGACGATGAATCGACGTTTTGAGTTGCCAGTACTGGTTTTGTTGCTTTTGGTTTTGCTTCCGAGCGTAGCGCTGGGACATCCCGGTCATGTGCATGAAACGGGTGGAGTTCTGGCAGGAATGCTGCATCCGCTGACCGGATTTGATCACGTATTTGCAGCGATTGCGGCCGGTGTCTGGGCTTATCGTGGCCAGGGACGCTCGATGTTTTTGCTGCCGGCAGCGTTTTTGGGCTCGATGGTGTTGGGCGCAGGAATTGCTGGCATGGGAGTTCATTTGCCGGCGGTTGAGCCGATGGTCGCGCTTTCGGTGATCACGCTGGGCGTGCTGGTCGCGACGAAAGCACGCTGGTCGCAGTCGATTTCGCTTGGATTGCTGGCGATTTTTGGTGTGTTTCACGGTGCCGCGCACGTTTCTGAGCTTGCTGCCGGCGCCAGCGTATTTGGCTATACGGGCGGCCTGTTGCTCGCGTCGGCATTGTTGCTGGTTGCGGGTGTTGGCATCGGATACGCGACAACGGATCGTGCACCGGTGGCTGCGCGTCTGGGCCAGGCTTTTGGCGCGCTAACCGCTTGTGCAGGCGTTTTCGCGCTGCATCTTGCTGTGTTGGCCGGATAAGATTAACGAATCAAGCTTAGTGATCTGATAAATTATGCTCATACCTGTTTTAATACTGCTGGTCGGCCTGGTTGTTTTGTACTTTGGTGCAGAAGGCTTCGTTAGCGGCGCAAGCTCGCTTGCGCTGCGCATGGGCATTGCGCCGCTGGTGGTTGGACTGACTGTTGTGTCGTCTGGAACCAGTGCGCCGGAGCTGTTGGTGTCGCTTCTTGCGTCGTTTGAGGGCGCCGGTGATATCGCGATTGGTAATATCGTCGGTAGCAATATCGCAAATATCTTGTTGGTTCTGGGAGCGACGGCACTTGTTCGTCCGTTGACGGTGCATGCGCAGGTTGTGAACCGGGAAATGCCGTTCATGGTGGGTGCGTCTTTGTTGTTTATCGCGCTCGGTTGGGACGGTGAGCTTTCGCGGTTGGATGGCGTAGTATTGTTGATGGCGATGGGTGGATATCTGGCGGTTACCTACGTGATGGCGCGTCGTGAGATGCGTGGCGTTGAGGAAGCACTGCGTGCAAGTGACGAGCAGATCGATGCGTCGGATGAGGACATTGCGCCGCGTTGGAAAGCGGTCTTGATGCTCGTGTTCGGTCTGGCGGGTCTTGTGGTCGGTGCAAAATTGATGGTCGATTCCGCGATTACGATTGCGAAAATCATGGAGATTCCGGAGCTTGTGGTCGGTATTTCTGTGGTTGCGGTGGGCACGAGTTTGCCGGAGCTTGCGACGAGTGTTGTCGCGACGTTTAAAGGCGAGTCGGATCTGGCGGTTGGCAATGCGGTGGGCTCGAACATCTTTAATATCTTGCTGGTTTTGGGCTGTGTGGCGGTTGTTACCGTTCAAAAAATCGAGCCGGATGTTCGTAATATCGATCTGTGGGTAATGCTTGGAACGGCCGTCGGAATCTGGCCGCTTTTGCGACACGGGTTTACGCTCGATCGCTGGAAGGGCGCTATTTTGTTGATCGTGTATGCTGTTTATATGGTGAGTCTGTTTAATCGGACGGCCGGACTGGAAGCTGTGGCTGGTGTGTGAGCGCTTATTTTTCTTCAAGTGAGGCGCTGTTGACGGCGTGAGTTTATGACGCAATTACCTGATAGTTTTCGCCTGGCCCTGGCCCAACTTAACTTTAAAGTCGGTGAGTTGGCCGGGAACTTTGCAAAGATCAATGAGGTGATTGATCGGGCACAGACGGACAACGTTGCGCTGCTGGTTTTTTCGGAACTAGCGCTGACCGGATTTCCGCCTCTCGATCTCGTGTATCGCCGTCCAATGCTCGCCGCACAAAACAAGTATCTTGAACAGATTGCGGGGCGAACAAACGAAAACTTCGGAGTCCTCGTTGGATTTGTCGACGTTGTGGAGCAAAACGGCCGCGTTCATCTTTTTGATGCGGCCGCGCTTTGTTTTGAAGGCAAAGTCGTTGCGCGGATTCATAAAAAGCAGCTTGTCGATCAGGGTGTAGCGAATGATAGCCGGTATTTTTCGGCCGGAGACAGCGCGCATGTCCATGACTTCAGGGGTGTAAGGCTGGGTGTTTTTGTTGGCGACGATATCGGTTTTCTAGACGATTCGGTCGGTAAAAATACAGATATATTGATCAATCTGGCGGCGGTTCCCTTTGCGATTGGTGAAGTAGATTCGCGTCGTGAGGGGTTTGTAAAAACAGCTGTCGAGCATGACCAGCCCCTGGTTTTTGTAAACCAGATCGGTGGTAACGGTGAGCTGGTTTTCGATGGTAACTCGGCTGTTTTCGACGCGAATGGTCAGCTATTGGCCAGCTTGAAAGGTTTTGAGGAAGATTATCGTTCGTTGGATGTTTTTGCTGGCGTAGATGCATCAAATCTTGCAAAAACGGATGATTCCGAAGACGTGCAGGCCGCCCTGGTTCACAAAGGGCTGATTTTGGGTCTGCGGGATTATGTACACAAATCCGGTTTTAGAAGTGTTGTGCTGGGATTGTCCGGTGGAATCGACTCGGCGCTGGTCGCTACGCTGGCGGCCGAAGCTCTCGGGCCAGAAAACGTTTTGACCGTTGGGATGCCGTCGCGTTATTCGACGGAACACAGTGTGACGGACGCACGAAAGCTGGCGGAAAACTTAGGCGTGCGTTTTGAGCTCAGCTCAATCGAAGAAGAATTCCAGGCCTTCCTCACGGGACTTGCACCGCTTTTTGAGGGGACATCGCCCGATGTGACCGAAGAAAATCTGCAAGCGCGGATCCGAGGGATGATCTTGATGGCGCTCAGCAATAAGTTTGGCCATCTGGTGTTGGCGCCGGGTAATAAAAGCGAAGTCGCTACCGGCTATACAACATTGTACGGCGACATGAACGGCGCGGTGATGGTGCTCGGAGATGTTCCCAAAACGCTGGCGTATCGCATTGCGCGCTATATCAACGACAAGGCCGGTCGCGAGATTGTGCCGGAGCATATTCTGACCAAAGCGCCGTCGGCTGAATTGAGTCCGAATCAGGTTGATCAGGATTCGCTGCCGCCCTACGAAATTTTGGATGCGATCATCCAGGCTTACGTCGAGGATCGGTTGTCGGCCGAGGAAATCGTCGCGCAGGGCTTTGAGGAAGCGGTTGTCTCACGCGTTATCTGGCTGATTCACGTTGCCGAATACAAGCGCGCGCAGGCTCCGCCGGTGTTGCGTCTCAGCTCAAATTCCTTTGGTTCAGACTGGCGCTACCCGCTGGTTGCTAACTATCGTTGGCGTCGTTGAATCTGCATTGATAGCTCGATATAAATAAATTTTGTGGCGGATAACGAGTCTAATCTGCCACGGCATCAACCGTCGCGGCGAAAGCCGTCGGGGTGCGATTTTTTCTGCCTTTTCTCCTGCGTACGTCTAGCCGGGTGTGAATATTATGTCTGATTCGATTGATCGTTCTATGTTGAGTTTGTTTCGCCAGAAAACCTTTGCTTATCTGGTTTGTGCGCTGTTGATCGCGGTTTTTACCTCGAGCTGTGGTGTGGTTGATAAGGTGAAGGATTTTATCGACAGCATCAGCGACGGCGCAGCGTGCGAGAACGATTACGACTGTCTCGGAACGCGCTGTCTGCAACGTGCGGATGGATTTCCGGGCGGATATTGCACGACGCTGGAGTGCGACAAGCAGGGATGTTCGGGTTTTGCGTCGGAGTGTTTTCGAACCACGATCGATAATCAGGCGGTCGCTGCTTGTTATGAGATGTGTGAGTTTGACGGGACGTGTAAGCGCGCGCGGGAGGGCTATAAATGCGTTTCGCTAGAAGACACGCAGGTTTGTCTGCCGCCGGGTGTTACGACCGGTATTGCGCAGGGTGCGATTGGATCGTCTTGCACCAATGATCTGCAATGCGGCACGGGCGGAACGTGTTTGACCAACTTGTTTGGTGGCTATTGCACGAAACTTGGGTGTGATGGCTCGTCGACATGCGCAGACAAAAGCACGTGTGCGTCGCTCAATCCGGATGCGCCGGCGGCCGATCAGGTGACGGGTTGCCTGGCGACTTGCACGAAAAATGAAGATTGCCGTTATGGATATTCCTGTCAGTCGTATCAGGGCTCGCAGGTTTGTCTGGAAGGCGAGTCGGACGAGGAGCCACGCAATCCAGAGGGCAAAGATGACGGCGCTGCATGTGTCGCGAACATCAATTGCAAAGGCGGCACGTGTATTCGTGAGGTCGAGGGCGCCGAAGGCCAGACGAGTTTCCCGGATGGTTATTGCACGACCCGAGGATGCAAAGACGATACCGATTGTCACGGCACGTCGATTTGCGTGAGTCGCGAGCGCTCCACGGTTTGCATGGAAAGTTGCACGGATAACTCAAGTTGTCGCCAGGGTTACCAGTGTAAATCCGGCGTCGAAGGCCGGAAATTCTGTGACTCTGTGGTCGAATACATCGCTCCCGACACGTCGGGTGCGGCCAGCGATCCCTTTGATATTCAGTGCGGCTCGTCCAAGGCGCTGCAGTTTACGGTGCCCCAGGGCGCGATCGGGTTTTATATCGCGCCGTACACCGAGGATGGCCGACCGCTTAAACTCAAGTCGTTGAAATTGCCGGACAATTCGACGCTCGACATCAACAAGGATTACGCGTTTGCAGCCGTGAACTCGCAGATTTTGGAAACGCTTTCACCTATTTTGTTTCCGGCAACCGATGCATCGGCGCTTAAAAACCGGTTTACCGGTGGCGATTACACGCTGAACATCGAAACGAACTCGTCGAAGATCTGTTATTATGTGATTCCGAAAATGGCGCCGGGCACAAAGCTTGATGTCACGATTTACCTGGTCGGCGTGCGCGGCGTTACCGCGGCCACGGCTCCGTCCAATACCAATATGCAGGCGGTTGTGAAGTCGATGCAGTCGATTTATTCAGGGCTTGGTGTTTCGGCGCGCGTTGCAAACTATGTAGATCCGAGCAAAGCCACGATCGATAACTTTTCGTTACTGCGCGACTTTAACGACGTGTTCACGCTCGTCGCGACCAGTCAGGCGCAGGGCACAACGCGCGAAGATGCGCTGGCGGTGAACGTCTTCTTGATCAACGACTTTGCAGTTTCCGAAGCGCCTGGTTTGCTCGGCGTATCGGCCGGTCTGCCGGGAATGGCGGGCGTGCACGGTAACTCGGGTTCGGGTCTGGTGTTCAGTACGGCCAGCCTGGGGCGCGATAATGAAATGCTGGGATTGACGATGGCGCATGAAATCGGCCACTTTTTGGGACTTCGCCACACGACCGAACATGGTGGTTCTGCGCACGATCCGATTTCGGATACGCCGACCTGCATTTATCCCGACCTGGGTTATTTGTGCCCGGATGCAAAGAACTTCATGTTTCCGTTCTCGCTCGGAAAAGATCAGCGCAACGCAACAACCGGGCAGGCATTTGTGGTCAAACGCAGTCCGTTGGTAAAATAATCTGAATTGTTTTGACTAAATCCAGTGATGAACGCGTCTGACTTATCAGGTTAAATGGAAACGGCAGGCTGCTGAAACAAAGGTGATACTATGCAACGAACAATGCGCGGATTCAAAACTCTTCTGGTCATGCTCTGCGTGACGGCCGTCGCTGCGTCGGCGATGGCGCAACAATCGGGCACGGTGCAAAACAGCGGCGCTGCGCCTAAAAATCAGACGGCCCAGGCCGATAAAGACCGGGGAGCCACCAAACCGGTCGAAGATAGCGTGCCGGAATCCGCGGAAATGGCCAAAGCGCGCGAGAAAGTTCAGTTTTTGCTCAGCGGCTTTGAGTTTTTCCCAAAACGTGAAGATCTGGACGCGGTCGCACCGGCTCCGATGATGACGTCGATTTTGAAGGCATTTGTCGCAAATCCGGAAACCGCGCCAACCACGCGCTTTCGGGCCGTGGACGCGCTGGGACTGTATTCGCAGGAAGATGTTGGCGCGTTTTTGCTGCCCTACGCCAACGCTCCCGGCAAGGTTGCCGACGAGGCAGAGCTTCGTACGCTGGAGATGATGCGTCATCGCTCTATCATCGCGTACGCGAAAAGCCAGCAAGAGCGCGCGAATGCCGGGTTGATTCCAATGCTTGAAGATTCCGATCTGCAGATCCGCCTGACCGCGATTTCGGCGCTCGGCCAGCACGGCGGTGCAGAAGGCGTCAAGCATCTGCGCGCTTTGAAGGCAAAAGACACGCATCATGCGGTGCAGCGGATGTTGAATAAATATGTGCAATAAATCAGAAGCGTTGTCGCGATAAGCTATGTGTTGCGAATGACGCGTCTGACGGGTATTCTAGCGCGGACAGTTTTGTGAGAAGGTGCTATTTACAAGCACGCGGTTATCGATCTTCACGAACCATTCAACCTCTTATGATAATGGCACAGCCATGACCGATGATCGTCCTTTGGACTTTGAAGGCCTTTTAGAAAGCTCTGAATCGACGCAGATTGTGGATGCAAATCGCTTTCGGCAAGCAGCGCGTCAGCAGCAGCAGCAGCGTGATCAGGCGTATCTGATCGTGATCGCAGGCCCGCACGTCGGTAAGATGTTCAAGGTCGAGAAAGAAGAAACCACGGTCGGGCGCTCGTCGCGCGCAGATCTGTTTGTTCAGGACGTCGGGATTTCTCGCATGCACGCACGGATTTTTGCGCGTGGTAGCGATATCTTTGTCGAAGATTTGCAGAGCGCCAACGGCACTTTTTTGAACGGGGTGAACGTCGGTAAGCAAGAACGCTTGCAAGACGGCGACAAAATCACGCTGGGTTCCACCACGATCCTCAAATTCACCTATCACGACGAACTCGATGAGAACTTTCAGCAACAGATGTTCGATGCTGCGTTGCGTGATGGTCTGACCAAAGCCTTTAATAAAAGCTATTTTTTAACCCAGCTACAGACCGAGTTTGCCTTCGCGTTGCGTCACAACACGGAACTCAGTCTGATCATGTATGACGTCGATCACTTCAAGCCGGTCAACGACAACTACGGCCACCTTGCCGGTGACGCCGTGCTCATGAAACTCGCCGAACTCACCGCGGCGTCGCTGCGTGCGGAAGATATTTTTGCACGTTATGGCGGCGAAGAATTCGCGATCATCTGTCGCGGCATTGGCAGTCAGCAGGCCGGTTTGCTGGCAGATCGCTTGCGACGCGTGATTAACAGTACGCCGTTTTTCTATGACGGCCGCAATATTGCGATCAGCGTCAGCCTGGGTGTGGCCGCGATGCCAGAAATTCAGGCGCGAACGCACGAAGAGCTCATCGCTGCAGCCGATGCGGCATTGTACGACGCAAAAAACGCCGGTCGAAACCGCGTTATGCTGGCACACGCGCTTTAAAATATGCGCTAAAAAATTGCCGATCCCGGACGATCGAATACACTCGTCCGGGCCATGAATTCTATACTATCTCAAATAAATCCTGCCCTCCGCACCGCATTCACCGCCTGGTTTCTCAGTCGGCTTTGTTTATGGAGTATCATCATCTCGCAGCATTCCGCCGCGTTCCTTAGCTCGCCGCGCGCGGCGTACGGCGGGAATGGTGCGCCGATGCTACAGCTTTTGCAGGGCGTGCTGGGTGTGTTCGGCGAGCCGGCTGCGGCCGCGGGTGTGGTCGGCCTGGGGTTTGCGACGTTGTGGTCAACCTGGGGCATGATAACGCTGCTCGGCGAGCTGACTTTGCTGGCCGGAGCGGTGAGTGTGTACCAGTTTGCGCGTCGCGACAGCGTGCCGCAGATTGCCGAGCGCGCGACCTGGTTGTGGATGATGTGCCCGCTGATGCTCTGGACGGTGATGGACGCGTCGTGGGCGTTCGTCATTGGGCTCGGGGCGGTGAGCCTGGCGTTGGCCGGGCAGGGCCGTCACCGCGTTGCGTTGCTGGCTTGCGCGCTTGCGCTCGGGTTTAAGCCGGAGTTTTTGTGTCTGTGGCCGGCGCTCGGATACCTGGGATGGAAATCCTACGTGTCGGGCCGGCATCCAGAGTACAGCCGGTTTTTGTTGGTGTTTGGTCCGCCGGCGTTTTTTTCAGGCGGGGTCGTATTTTGATTAGCGATGGGCGGCCGGGGGGGGGGGGGGCTGCGCCACCTGCGTGCGGAATCCAACAGGCGCCAGACGTGGAACTGGCAGGGTTGGAGCGCGCACACCGGCGATATCTGGGCCGTGTTGTTGTGCGGAATGTTGTTGATGTTAGCCATTCGCTACATGCGCCAGACGCCGCGCGCGTGGGTGTTGATCACGGCGCCGTGCGCTGTCTTACCATTGCTTCACGAACCGGCCGGGCTGGGAATGGCGTGGCTTCTGATCGCACTTCCCGCATTCGCGTATCTCGGGCGGGCGACCGAAAACCCGGTGCTGGAACGTCCATTGTTTGTCGCGTTTTTGGGCGGCTTGCTGGGCGCAGCGGTATTTTTCCTGTGAATCTGGTTTCTTTTTGGTGAATGGAACGCGGGGTGGTCGACGACCAGCTTGTTTCACTCAACGGCCCAGACGAGGTGGTCGACGACCAGCTTGTTTCGGCCAACGGCCCAGACGAGGTGGTCGACGACCAGCTTGTTTCGGCCAACGGCCCAGACGAGGTGGTCGACGACCAGCTTGTTTCGGCCAACGGCCCAGAC
>JBEBSM010000051.1:0-13663 GCA_040394315.1 Lujinxingia vulgaris | reverse complement strand
AGCCGTCCTCTTCACCGCCTTCTTCATCATCGTGTTCGGCGGGCTGGCTCCAGTCTTCGCCACCGTAAATCGTGGTGAGGACACTGTTACTCAACGCATCGGGGAGGCCGTCGAAAACGACTTTTCCGGCGGCCAGACCGATGATTCGGTCGGTGAATTGCTGGGCCAGGGGAACGTCGTGGATGTTGATGATCGCGGCCAGATTACGTTCGCGGCAGAGCTCTGCGATCAGGCGCATAATTTGGCGCGCTGTGCGTGGGTCGAGGCTGGCGGTGGGTTCGTCGACGAGCAGGAGTTCGGGACTTTGCAAGAGCGCGCGTGCGATGCCGACGCGCTGGCGTTGGCCGCCGGAAAGTGCGTCGGCGCGTCGATCATGCAGGCCTTCCAGGCCGACGCGCTCGAGCAGTGCGAAGGCCTGATCGACGTCGGCTTGCGCAAAACGGCGCGTCAGGCTTTTGAAGAAACTTGTGTAACCAAGGCGTCCGGAAAGTATGTTTTCCATGACGGTCAGTCGGTTTACGAGCGCATAATCCTGGAAAATCATGCCGATCCGGCGACGTTCCATGCGCAGCGCGCTGCGCGACAGGTTGGTGAGCTGTGTGTTTTGCAGCGTTATCTGACCGCTCGTCGGCTCAACAAGCCGGTTTACGCAGCGGATCAGCGTACTTTTTCCTGCGCCGGATGGGCCGATCAATGCGACCAGTTCGCCGGGCGCAATCGTCAGCGTCACATCAGTCAGTGCTGCAAACGAGCCGTAGCGTTTGTTTAAACCTTCGATTTTGAGCATTTTTGACTACCGACAGCTATAAGTCACATTAAAACTTTCATCGACCTTGCGAATAACAGACCAGTGTTCTTTGTAGTTTATAGGCATGAATCCGCCCTCGTCTGGAAATTCTCGAGCCAGAGCGGAGCCTTCCCAGGGGAAGGTGAGAAAACCTTCGCGGACCTTTGCGGCCAACGCCGGGTTCAAAGCGTGCGAGACGCCAAAGCCGGTGGTTGGAAAGGTTTGTGATTTGTACAAAACGCGCACTTTGCTGCGGTCTGCGACACCGATCGTGAACAAGCGGTCGGTGACCTGATTGGCGACCGCGGCCGCGTCGTAGTCGCGGTTGATGACACCCAATAAGGAGTTGTCATGTCGGCCGGAGAACGCAGGTTCAAAATCACGGTCGGCCTCAAAACCGAACTCTGCGCGTAAAAGCGCGGAGGGTGCCTTATATCCTGAGTTAGAAGTCGGCGAAGTAAATGCCAGTTTTCGGCCTTTTAGATCTTCAATCTTCTCAATGCCACTATCGACATGCGTGATAATTTCCATTTCGTAGCCAAACGAGCCGTCCTTGCCGGCCATCATTGCAAAAGGCACGAATCCGGCGCAATTTACCGCCAGTGGAAGACTTCCCGAGTTGAACCCTGCTATATGCAGACGACCGGCGCGCATGGCTTCGATTTGCGCGGCGTTGGATTGCACCGGGAAAAACTGCACGTGGCGGCCGGTGACTTTCTGCATATGTTCAAGGAATTCGAGCCAGACTTCTCGGTATTGGGTTGGATCTTCAACCGGCGTAAAGGCAAAGATCAAAGTCTGTGGATCAAGCCAGCGCGCCTCATCATAAGGCGGTGAAGCGATCAAATCACCCGTGGCGTCACAAAAACGTTTGTCGAGCACGCCCTTCTGACAGCGCGCCGCGTCAAATTCCACAACCGACTCACAGCCGCTCAGCACGACCGAGCTAACCAACAAAATTACGACGAAAAGCCAACAACCTGATAAACGCAAAATATCTCCTAAACAGAGTTTTCGCGCACGTTATACGTTCAAAACATCAAAAGTGCTACTCACACGTTGGACAAAAGCCGATTTCCGTTATAAGGGCAAGCTGTCCATTTTTGGCCCCAATCCTCAAGCGATGAAAGCAATGAATTCCAATTCCAATCAAGACTCCCAAAACTCCCAAGATAATATGCAGGACAAGCAAGCATCCCACTCTCCCGACAACGATCACGCAGACCACACCGAGGATTCTTCGGCGCAAGATGGCCGTTCACAAGCTTCCGACACCAATGAAGAACAAAACAGCGAGCAGGCAGGTGGCCGCCCTCGTAAGAAGAAAAAATCACTGCGCGATTCAGTGCTTCCAGAACTTCGTAAACTGGCTGAATTGACGACCCGTTATCCTGAGATTGGCGCGCCCCTGGCCGAACTTGCTATCAAACTTGGTCATCGCCAACTCGGCCAGAGCCTGGTCAATGTTGCGATTGAAGGCGGTCCAGAAGGCGTGGATGCACGCTTTTTGGCAGCCGACCTCTCTCGCCGCGAAGGACGCTCGGAAGACGTTCTCGATCATGTTTTGGCTGCACTCAAATTGCATGCCGAAAGTGATGAAGAAAACGCAAACCGCGACACGCGTATTTTGCACCTGATTCGTCAGGGATTTGCAGTCGTGATGTTCGATCTGGGCGATGTTTCTGCATACCCTGAGTTTTCGAAAGCTGTGACTGAACGACTGGTTGAGCTTGAAGATCGTTATGTAGATGACGCTTTTTACTACACGCTTTTGGCCCAGGCCCAGTGGTGTGCAGATCCAGAGCTGAGCGAAGAAACTTGGGAGCGCGCGATTGAACTCGGCGAGCCTGAGGCAACCTGGAACGCACGCGGAACGTGGTATAAAGAGGCAGAACGCGACCTCGAACATGCCGAGCAGGCATACTTGCAGGGACTTGAAAAAGCACCGGCCAGCGCGCTGTTACTGCACAATTTGTCGCAAATCATGATGATCCAGGCCAGCGCCGAAGATCTGGACCCACAAATTGCACGCAAAAAGCTTCTCGAAGCCCGCAACATGCTGCGTCGCTCACTGAAATACGGCATGCGTGTAACGCTTCGTCGTCATATTCACGAAACCATCGAGCGCCTCGATGCACAGCTCACGACGCTGCCGGTTTCGGATCAACGCGAAGCGCGTCAACCGCGTGAAGGACGTGAACCACGTGAAGGCCGCGAGCCGCGTGAGCGTCGTCAGCCACGTGAACCGCGTGAGCGTCGCCAACAGGCTGCACCGCCCAAAGTTGGCGATATCGTCACCGGTCGCGTGCGTTCGATCACGATTTACGGTGTATTTTTGAGCATCAGCCGCGAACAGAGCGGTCTTTTGCATAAATCGGAAATTGGCCACGCAGTCATTGAAGATCCGGCAGATCACTACAACATCGGTGATGACATCGAAGTACAGGTCATCGACGTAAAAACGCAGGAAGATGGCACGTTGCGCGTAAGCTTCTCGACCAAAGCACTGACGTCGGCTCCTGAAGGCAGCGAGGAAGTCAGCAGCGTTCAGGTCACCACGCGTGTTCCGCGCACCGCCGGCAACGACGGTGCACCCTCGGACGACGTTCAGCTCACCGATCAAACCCTTGGAAACCGCTCGCGTCAGCGTCAACCCCGCGGCGAACAGGCCGGCCGAACGGGTGGCGCAAAACGTCGTGAATCCCGTGGTTCTTCGAGCACCAAAAACAACGACACCCTTGGTACGCTGGGAGATCTCTTGCGCGCCCGCAATAACAATGACGACGATTCGGGTTCGAATCGATAATCATTCACAACGCAACGCCCCGCTCACTTGCGGGGCGTTGCTTTAAAATCGGTTTTTTTTCGAAATTACTCTCAAAGAGGTATTCATGGCTTTCGAACATGGCGGAGCAATCATCGCCGAACGTTTATCACGCTACGGTATCGATTATTTGTTTACTCTTTGCGGCGGCCATATTTCGCCGATTTTAACGGCCGCCAAATCCCGCGGGATCAAAGTTATCGACGTGCGCGATGAAGTCAGCGCTGTCTTTGCCGCCGATGCCGTTGCCCGCATGACCGGAAAAGTCGGTGTCGCAGCCGTCACCGCCGGTCCCGGCGTTACCAACACCGTCACCGCCATCAAAAACGCACAGATGGCCCAGTCCCCACTGGTTTTGATCGGTGGCGCCGCCGCAACCGTGCTCAAAGGCCGCGGCTCCCTGCAAGATATCGACCAGATTTCGTTGATGAAACCCATCACGAAGTGGGCAACCGTCTGCAAAACCGTCGCCGACCTCGGCCCGACCATCGACCGCGCGCTGGCCCTGGCCGCAGACGGCGTCCCCGGCCCGGTGTTCATCGAAGTCCCCATCGACTTGCTCTACCCCGAAGAACTCGTCCGCGAATGGTTCATGAAGGAATCCGGCGTCCAGGGCGCGCGCAGCATCACCGCGCGCTTGACCAAAGCCTATCTGACCGCGCACCTTTTTCGCCAGTTTCACGTCCCACACATCCCGGTTGGCCTGCCCCAGCTCAGCGAACCGCTCAACAACGAAGAGCGCGGCGCCCAACTGGCTCAAATCGACGACGCCCTCGACCAACTCCGCGCCGCCAAACGCCCGGTCCTCATCCTCGGCAGTCAGGCTCTGGCCAATTTCACCCCGGAACGCGCACAAGAACTGGCCGATTGCGTCCACGACATGGGCGTTCCAACCTATCTTGGCGGCACCGCCCGCGGTCTGCTCGGCCAGGAAAACGAAGTCCAATTCCGCCACGCCCGCGGCAAAGCCCTCAAAGAAGCCGACCTTGTTTTGGTCGCCGGTTTCCCCTTCGATTTCCGCCTGGGTTACGGTCGCTCGTTTGGCAAAAATACCAAAGTTATCTCTGCCAACCTGAGCGCTGAAGATCTCAAAAAGAATCGCAAACCAGACCTCGGATTGCTCATGCACCCGGGAGAATTTGTCATGCAACTTGCCCGCGCCCACGGCGGCGGCGGCGACTGGGACGCATGGATCGACACGCTCACCGAGCGCGAAAACGCACGCGACGCAGAAATCACCGAACAGGCCCAGGAAAAGACCGAACTCGTCAATTCCCTGCATTTTTGCCAGCGACTTGAAGAAAAAATGTCCAAAGACGCGGTTATCGTCGTCGACGGCGGCGATTTTGTCGCAACGGCTGCCTACATCGTCAAACCCCGCAGCCCGCTTTCCTGGCTCGATCCCGGCGTCTTCGGCACCCTCGGCGTAGGCGGCGGATTCGCCGTCGGCGCAGCGCTTGCCCGCAAAAACGCACAGGTCTGGATCATCTACGGCGACGGCTCAAGCGCCTACAGCCTTGCCGAATTCGATACCTGCGTACGCCACGGCCTTGCACCCATCGCCATCATCGGAAACGACGGCGCCTGGGCACAAATCGCGCGCGATCAGGTCGAAATCCTCAAAGACGATGTCGCCACCACCCTGCTCCGCTCCGATTACCACAAAGTTGCCGAAGGTTACGGCGGCGTCGGAATCCTCGTCACCAAACAAAGCCAGATCGATAAAGCACTCGACCAGGCAATCGAGCTCTCCAAACAAGGAAAGCCCGTGCTCATCAACGTCCACATCACGCCCAACGAGTTCCGAAAAGGCTCGATTTCGATGTAATTCGACAACAAAAGACCAGATGACAATTCTACATTTGCTCTTTTGACAAATCACGCCGCACTAACCTATAACAAGGTGACCTGCGGCAGCGCAAAAGTTCAAAAATTTTCGGCAGCATCTTAATGAATACAGCATCGATTGTGGAGAAGTAGATGGCGCGATTAAAAGTTGGCATTGTAGGTGCGGGCAGCATCGCAGACCTACACGCTGAAGGTTACAAAAACGAACCCCGCGCCGAAATCGTGGCCGTCTGCGACCGTGACGAAGACCGCGCCATCAAACGCTCGCTCGATTGGGGTGCCAGCGCGTACTACACAAACTACGCCGAGATGCTCAAAGATCCGAACATCGACGCCGTAGAAATCCTCACACCTCACTACCTGCACGCCACGCAAATTATCGACGCTCTGCGCGCCGGCAAACACGTGCTCGTCGAGCGCCCCATCGCGCTCACGCTCGAAGAAGCCAACCAAGTCATCCAGGTCGCGCGCCAATCCGGCAAAGTTCTGCAGGTTTTTGAACCCTGCCTGTTCTACAAACCCCTGCTCGACGCCCGCAGCCTGATCGACGCCGGCGAAATCGGCAAACTCTCCAGCCTGCAAATCTCCGCCGTCATCGGAAAATCCGAAAGTGACATCTGGAATTTCGGCGAATCTTCCGACCAGCTCTGGCGCTTCGACCCGCAGTTCTCCGGCGGCTCCCCCATGCTTTTTGACGTCGGCTACCAGGCATTCTGCATCGCACTGTTTTTGATCGGAAACGTCGAGAAAATCGAAGTCTGGCGCTCCGACACCACAATCCGCGAAGGCATCAAAATCGACGCGCCAACCTCCGCCATGTGGAAACACTACGGACAAGATTGCTACGGCACGCTCAACATGATTTACGCGCCCGAGCGCAGAATGCGCACGCCCTACCACCCGCTCGAACTCAAGATCAATATCGGCGGTTCACGCGGCGATATCCAGGTCATCCGCAGCTCCGACCCGACCCAGCTCGAATCGCCCGTTGAGCTTCGTCGCGACAGTCGCAAAGTCTGCTACGGCCAGAAAAGCACCGCTTTTGAAGACAGTTTTGTGCGCGCCACCCGCAACTTCATCGGCGCCTGCCTTGGCGAAGACGATCCGCTCCTCGGACCCAACGAAGCTCGCCAGCTCCTCCTCCTAACCCTCGCGTATCTTGAATCCTCTCGCCGCGGCCGCGCCGTTACTCTTCAACACGGCTGATTTTGAGGTGTTTTTACCTCATCTTCACAACGCCGCGTCATTATAGAAGTAATATCAATGTCAATTGCTGTTGATCCTGCCCGCATCCACGTAATTCCCGCCCCAAAACGCTACGCCGTACTGCTCAACGCACGTGCCAAAGCGTGGACGGGCGAGGTCCACCAGGCCGTCCAGCGTTTTGTGCCGCCCGAAGACCTGTTTTTGACCGACGATTTTCGACAGGCCGAACAAACTGTCGATAAAATCCTCGCATCCGGCGTTTACGACGCGGTTTTCACCGGCGGCGGCGACGGAACGGTCATTTATCTGGTCAATGCGATCGAAAAACGCATCCGATCCGGCAAAATCAAACGCGAAAACGCACCACCCGTGGGCGTTTTACGCCTCGGAACCGGCAACGCCATTGCAACCTACGTCGGCGCCGGCCCGATCATCGAAGATCTGCGCGCGCTCGCGGCCGGCAGCCCACTCAAAGTAAGCTGCGTCCAACTCGTCGACGACGGCGAACACCGCACACCCTTCACCGGCATTGGCTGGGACGCCGACATCCTCAACGATTACGACAGTCTCAAAGCACGCGTCAAAGAAACGCCCTGGGAAAACTTCGTCACCGGCCTTGGCGGCTACGCGCTCTCCGTCGGAACGCGCACGATCCCCAAAGCCATCCGTCGCGGCGGCTCGCAAATCGTCATCACCAATCTCGGAGACGTCGCCTACCAGGTCAACGAACACGGCGAAATCATTCGCGAAATCGGCCCCGGCGAAACTGCCTACGACGGCCCCTCAAAAATCTGCAGCGCCGCCAGCATTCCGTACTGGGGCTTCAAAATCCGCATGTTCCCCTACGCGAACCTGCGTCCCGGATTTTTCGAACTCCGCTCCTACCACGGCAATATCCCGACGTTGCTCAGCGATCTGCCCAACTTCTGGAAAGGCGTCGTTGATCCTTCGTTGTATGTCGATTACCTGTTCACCAAGGTTCGCGTCGACGTCATCGGAAAGCCCACATCCTACCAGGTTTCTGGCGACGCGGCCGGCCTGCGCTCCACCATTACCTGGCAAACCGCCGAATATCCCGCCTATCTGGCCGTTCCGCTTCAATAACGACGCCTGCGGCATAAATCCACACCTTACGACGTTGCTGGCTGGGGAATTCCAAGTTGACGCAAGCTGCGGTCTTCTTTAAGGTTTGCCCCCACTTTCGGTTTATTTCCCGATGCTTACGCTCGATTTACCCCCAGTACATATTTATGACGAATTCAAGCGATTCTTTAGCGCGCGATCCAAACGCGCACAATGGCGAAGTAAACAGCATGCCGGCCGTCGGTTTTCGACCCGGTAAACGCGTTTTCATCGAAACCTACGGCTGTCAGATGAATGCGGCCGACAGTGAACTCATGGGCGGCATTCTTGCGTCAGGCGGCTACACCGCAGCCGAGTCGCTCGAAGAATCCGACATCATCCTGATCAATACCTGCGCCGTGCGTGAACGCGCCGAAGAACGTGTTTTCGGCCGCCTTTCACACCTGCTGCAGTTCAAAAACGAGCGCCCCGACGTCAAACTCGGCATCACCGGCTGCATGGCCGAACGCATGCGCGACGACATCATCACGCGCGCACCCTACGTCGATCTCGTCATCGGCCCCGACGCCTACCGTCGCCTGCCCGAATTTCTCGACGAATGCCAGACCGACGGCGCACAAACCGTTGTCGACGCACGCAAAGACCGCAAAGAAACCTACGAAGGCCTCACTCCCGTACGCCAAAAAGGCATCGGCGGCTGGGTCACCGTTCAGCGCGGCTGCGACAAATTCTGCACTTTTTGCATCGTGCCCTTTGTGCGCGGTCGCGAACGCGGCGTTTCGCCAACCGAAATCCTGCGCCAGTGCCAGGAACTTGCCGATCGCGGCTTCAAAGAAGTCACCCTGCTTGGCCAGACCGTCAATTCGTACAAACACGAAGACACCGACTTTGCCGACCTGCTCGAAGAAGTCGTCAAAATCGATGGCATCGAGCGCGTCCGCTTCACTTCGCCGTACCCGATCGATTTCACCGACAAATTGATCGCCACGATGGCCAAGCACGACAAGATCTCCAAGTACCTGCACATGCCTGTCCAATCCGGCTCCCAGCAAGTACTTGAGCGCATGCGCCGAGGTTATTCGGTCGACGAATACTACACGCTCGTGAGCAAAATTCGCGCCGCAATGCCCGATATCGCAATGTCCACCGACGTCATCGTCGGCTTCCCAGAGGAAACCGAAGAGGACTACGAAAAAACAGTTGCACTGATTAAGGACATTCGATTCGACTTTGCGTACTTATTCAAGTATTCGCAGCGCAGCGGAACCTACGCTGCAAAAAAACTTCCCGACGACATCTCGGAAGACGTCAAGGGACGCCGATTACGGCACCTCATCGAAGTCCAGGAAAACATTAGCAAAGAGATCTTTGATACTCTCATTGGTAAAACGTTCCGTGTTCTCGTCGAAGGCCCAAGCCGACGCGACGAAAACCAGCTCTGTGGCCGCACCGATGAATTTAAAATGACCGTCTTCGACCCCGTCGAAGGCATCGAAATCAAACCCGGTCAGCTTGTTAATGTTCGCATCACCGATTGCACCAGTCATACTTTGATCGGGCAAATGGTCGACGCGTAATATTGCATTCGTCCTCTGTTGAGAAACAGACCGTAAAGAACCATGGGAGTACTACCGCAATGTCAAGAAACTACCTCTTCACCTCCGAATCCGTCTCCGAAGGGCATCCCGACAAAATCGCCGACCAGATCTCAGATAGCATTCTGGATGCGATTTTGGCACAAGATACCAAAGCCCGAGTTGCCTGCGAGACGATCGTTAACACAGGCCTGTGCGTTGTATTTGGTGAAATCACCACGTCAGCCAAGGTCGATTACGCAAAAATCGCACGTCAAACCATCCTCGACATCGGCTACGATCGTCCCGAGATGTTTTTCGACGGCAACAGCTGCGCCGTCATGGTCGCACTCGATGAACAAAGCGCTGACATCGCGCAAGGCGTCGACGCCAAACACGGCGTCGTCGAAGAGCAGGGCGCTGGCGACCAGGGAATGATGTTCGGTTACGCATGTAACGAAACCGAAGAACTCATGCCCATGCCGATCATCTACGCCCACAAGCTTGTCGCGCACATGGCCAAGCTGCGCAAAACCGGCGAAGTCGATTTCTTCGGTCCCGACAGCAAAAGCCAGGTTTCCGTTCGCTACGAAAACGGCCGCCCAACCGCTATCGACGCCGTCGTCATCTCCACCCAGCACCTCGAGCGCGCAAGCCTTGAAGAAGTCCGCGAAGTCGTCATGGAAACGGTCATCAAACCGATCCTGCCAGCACACCTTCTGCACAAAGACACGGCTTACCACATCAACCCGACCGGTAAATTCGTCATCGGCGGACCCGTCGGCGACTCCGGCCTCACCGGCCGCAAGATCATCGTCGACACCTACGGCGGCATGGGACGCCACGGCGGCGGCGCTTTCTCCGGAAAAGACCCCAGCAAAGTAGACCGCTCCGCAGCCTACATGGCACGCTACATCGCCAAAAACGTCGTCGCCGCAGGCCTCGCTGAACGCTGCGAAGTCCAGCTCGCGTACGCCATCGGCGTCGCCGAACCAGTCAGTATCTTTGTAAATACCTTCGGAACCGCCACGCGCGATGAAGCCGAAATCGAGCGCATCATCCCCCAGATCTTCCAGCTCAAACCAGCCGGAATCATCGAATCCCTCGGCCTGCTCCGCCCGATCTACCGCGACACCGCAGCCTACGGACACTTCGGCCGCCCACAATTCCCCTGGGAAGCCACCGACAAGGCTGAAGCACTGAAAAACGCATAATCTTTCTATAGATTCATACGTTTTCACCAAAAATCCCGACTGCTCACGAGCAGCCGGGATTTTTTTTCACCTTTGTGCTTTAAAATTTGCTATAGACAACAGGTGAGCTGGTTTTTCTACTATTTTGACCAAACTCACACCCATCCATTCTCTGTTGAAAAACAGATCCAAAAAAACCTTGGGAGGACTATAGCGATGTCAAAAGATTACACCTTCACCTCTGAATCCGTGTCGGAAGGCCATCCCGACAAAGTCGCCGACCAGATTTCCGACGCGATACTCGACGCGATTTTGACACAAGATCCAACCGCCCGCGTCGCCTGCGAAACGATCATCAATGCAAGGCGTTGTATCGTTTTTGGCGAAATCTCCCCCACCCCCACAGTCAACGTCAGCGTCGATTACGAACAGATCGCTCGCCAGACCATTATCGACATCGGCTACAACCACACCGATATGTGTTTTGACGGTAACGCCTGCGGTTTTGAGCAAGATTTCGTTCCTCAAAGCAAGCGGATTGCCCAGGGCGTTAACGCCAAACCCGACGAAGAAAAAGAACAAGGCGCCGGCGACCAGGGCATGGTGTTCGGCTACGCATGTAACGAAACCGAAGAATACATGCCCATGCCCATCTACTACGCCCACAAACTTGTCGCGGAGCTGGCAAGATTCCGCAAATCCGGCGAAGTGGATTTCCTTGGCCCCGACGGCAAAAGCCAGGTCTCTGTAAAATATGTGGAAGACCGTCCAGTCGCCATCAACACCATTGTCGTGTCCACCCAACATCTTAAAGGCACAAGCCTAGAAAAAGTCCGTGAAGTCGTCAGAGAAAGGGTCATCAAACCGGTCTTTCGCGATCATCCAGAACTTATCGATAACACAATATACCACATCAACCCGGCCGGTGAGTTCGACGAGGGTGGCCCCGGCTCCGACTCCGGCCTCACCGGCCGCAAGATCATCGTCGACACCTACGGCGGCATGGGACGCCACGGCGGCGGCGCTTTCTCCGGAAAAGACCCCAGCAAAGTAGACCGCTCCGCAGCCTACATGGCACGCTACATCGCCAAAAACGTCGTCGCCGCAGGCCTCGCTGAACGCTGCGAAGTCCAGCTCGCGTACGCCATCGGCGTCGCCGAACCAGTCAGTATCTTTGTAAATACCTTCGGAACCGCCACGCGCGATGAAGCCGAAATCGAGCGCATCATCCCCCAGATCTTCCAGCTCAAACCAGCCGGAATCATCGAATCCCTCGGCCTGCTCCGCCCGATCTACCGCGACACCGCAGCCTACGGACACTTCGGCCGCCCACAATTCCCCTGGGAAGCCACCGACAAGGCTGAAGCACTGAAAAACGCATAATCTTTCTATAGATTCATACGTTTTCACCAAAAATCCCGACTGCTCACGAGCAGCCGGGATTTTTTATGCCTATTGACTACCCCGTTATTTCCTACAAACTACCAGCATCCAATTCGTTTTGAGTGGCCGTCGTCGCCAGCGCCTGAAGTCCAAAACCCTTTCCCAAAAACAGGACAAAGCCATGCGCACACCACTGCTCTATGCCCTCCTCTTCATTGCCACGGTCGTCACCACAAGCTGCGGCGAAGAAAACTACCAACAATCCATCGACCGCTGCGAAAAACTGATGGTCACCCTCTGCGAAAAATCCGCCGCAACCTGTGCACAATCCTCCTACCAGGACTGCGAAACCGTCTTCCGCCAGCAAATGAACTGCGGCAACGCCATCGACACATCCTCGCAATACGATCGTTGCATCGCCGACATCCAAAACAGCTCATGCCCCGCATTCGACATGCTCCCCTCGTCGTGCGCAAACGTCATCATCCTCGGCAACCCATAATCACCCCACACAAAATCTGGCGAGTATCCCGTCTCTGAGACGGGATACTCGCCGGTGTTTGCGACGAAATGCGCGTTTGGAAACAAACAGGTCACGCACCTACTCGTTTCACTCAACGGCTCAAACAAATGGGTCACGCACCTTCTCGTTTCACTCAACGGCCCAAACAAACAGGTCACGCACCTACTCGTTTCACTCAACGGCTCAAACAAATGGGTCACGCACCTTCTCGTTTCACTCAACGGCCCAAACAAACAGGTCGCTCACCTACTCGTTTCACGCATTAAACAAAACGAGCCGGTCAACGACCGACTCCGCTCTCAACCCGAATTGAACGCCTCGCTGCGCCGGGCGGACGTCGCAACCTCTCCCAAAACTCACAAAGTCCGCATCAACACTACGTTTCAGCCCCCCCACTGTGCTTACGCACGGGTGAGCGATGCCTGCTCAACGAGCGAATATTCTCCCCATTGGCCAGTTATTGGCCACGCATGACAATTATGTCCGACTTTCGGCGTTTCACCCGCATCCGCCAGTCCGCATCAGTGTGCTTCAAGTCCTTAAACGTCCGTGCAACTAGCCACAAAGCGCGTAATTGCTAGCTACAACCACGTTAAACATCTAAAAAACAACTTTTTTACGGCGGTGGCACGAGAGCTGCAATACATCTAAGTCGTTAGAGGAGGACAGCCCTCCAATTACAAGAATAAGCCGCTACCAAGCCGCCTAAATCAAAAAAAAAGAGGTTTCAGATGAAAAAGTTCCTTGTTGCCATGTTCGCCATCTCCTTCGCATTCACCGTCGCAGCTTGCGGCCCTGAGGAAGACAAGACTGACAATAATAACACCCCGGCCGTATGCAGCCCTGAAGCTCTCGACGGTACCTGCGAAGGCGAGTTGGTTTGCTCCGACGAAGGTAAGTGCGTTGAGAAGGAAGAAGAAAAACCAGCATGCAGCCCTGAAGCTCTCGACGGTACCTGCGAAGATGCTGAACAGATCTGCTCCCAGGAAGGCGACACCAAGGGCACGTGCGTTGACAAGCCTGTCGAAGAAACCGCATGTAGCGCAGATAACCTTGAAGGAACCTGCGAAGATGCTGAACAGATCTGCTCCCAGGAAGGCGATACCAAAGGCACGTGTGTTGACAAGCCCGTAGAAGAAACCGCATGTAGCGAAGATAACCTTGAAGGTACCTGCGAAGATGCAGCTCAGATCTGCTCCCAGGAAGGCGATACCAAAGGCACGTGTGTTGACAAGCCCGTAG
>JBEBSM010000050.1:0-14016 GCA_040394315.1 Lujinxingia vulgaris | reverse complement strand
ATACAGCCATCCAAAACGCCGTCCAATCAATCCCAGAATGTGTCGCTGCAGGATACGTCGATATGTCCACCGGCATGTTGCTCGGCGTCAAAACCGTCGACTCGCATCCTTCCGAAGTCCTCGACATGCTCGCTGCTGCAACCGCCGACTTGTTCCAGGGCAGTAACATTGTCGCCATCGAAAAGATGTTCAAACGCTCGCGTGGTGTTGCCGACGATGGGCATCACTACTTCCAGGAAATGCTGATTTTCTCAGACAACCTGCTCCACGTTTTTATTCGCTGCAAAGGTTTCACCGACCACGTCGTGACATTCGTTTGCCGCAAAAACGTCAACATCGGCATGGCGCTCGCTAAAGCACGCATGGCCATGCCAACCATCGAAAAATCTTTTTAACTGCGTTCACACTCTGAGCGTCTTTTTATCCAACAAAACCCAAAAGCGCTCAGAGTGTGCTTGCAACTTGGCCACCCAAAAACAGTCTTTGGCCATATACGCTTAAACAACGAAACCTTCCTCACTTCTCTCCGCCCCAGAATCCTCCATCAAGCTTTCTGCAGCTCGACGACGCGATGATTTCTTCATCTTCCTGCGTCCACAGTTCGCCCCATTCTTCAATTCCCCACGAGGCACCCCATGAGACCCGTTCTCTCCGTACAAAACCTGAACGTCCATTTTAGCGACCGCCCAATTCTCAAGGACATAAACTTTGAGATTTTACCCAACCAGATATTTGTCCTGATGGGCCCCGGTGGCGCCGGAAAATCGACCATCTTACGAAGCATCTGCGCGGTGAATGCCGCCCAACAAAACGCCGAATTTTCAGGTCAAATGCTTTACCAGGGCAGCCCCGTGACACCAGACAACGCAGGTGTCCTGGTTGTACAAAAAGCCCATCTACTACTCGGTACTGTCTTTGAAAACCTGCGCGAACAATCCTCACGCCGCGTCCGCCTTAGTCCACTAGAGCTACGCCAGGACATCACGCAGTTTCTAACCGAAATGAACAAAAAGGACCTGACCCAAAAACTCGATACTGAAGTTCTCGATCTCAGCAAGGTTCAACGCAAACAAGTCATGATCATCGGCGCTCTACGCGAAAACCCGGCACTTTTGTGCATCGATGAACCCACTGCCGATTTGAACGAACAAGAAGCCGAAGAACTCCTACAGTTTCTGCGCGAAGCGTCCGAAAAACACGCAATCCTGATGGTCACCCACAATCAACGCCACGCCCGCGCCGTCGGCGACGTACTCTGCCTTGTCGCCGGGGGACGTGTTCAAGAATGCGCGCCGGTCGAAGAATTCTTCACCAATCCACAAACACAACCAGCCCGCGATTATGTCCGAACCGGCGGCTGTTCCGTTCCGTCCCTCACCGCAAAAACCGAAGATCTAGAACCCGATTACACCGAGATATTCGCTCGCCAGGAAAAACTCGAAGCTGATTCAGAACTACAATTTGAAGTCGAAGCTCACATCGAGGATAGCTTTCCGTTCATAGAAATCGAATACCAGTCCAATGGCCCCAAAACCGAACCCGGACTTGCCACCTATTCTGCACCCGACGAAGCATTCCCAAAGCCAACCGACAAAGCACTGCCATTTGGCTGGATCCGCTCCCACACCGATTCCGGACAAAAGAGCCGTGAGTCCTCGAATAACGACGACTTCCAAAAATCCGAAAATGCGTCCGACACCGATGTGCTCGCTGCCGTCAAAGCCATCTACTTCGATCAGGATTCCGAAATCTTCGATGGACTGGCCGAGCGCACCACTCCCGAAGCCGTTGCCTATATCAGCGCAAGCCGCGGCCCCCGCAATTTCCGATGGCTCCGCCAGGGCTCGCTCGCTGGCACGCCTCAGCCCGGATTACTCGTCGATATCAACGAAGATCTTCAGTCGCTCAGACGTGTCGGCGTTTCGCATTTGATAACGCTCACCGAAGAACCCCTAGAAAACGCGCCCCTCGAAGAATTCAACATCAAGAACATCTACTTCCCCATCGTCGATATGGAAGCTCCCTCCCTCGAAGACGCCGCCAAACTCTGCACGGCCGTCGCAAAGCTTCTCGAGCACCACGCAACGGTCGCATACCACTGCCGCGCCGGAATCGGCCGCACCGGCACCATGCTCGTCGCCCAACTCATCTGGGAAGGAATGGACAACAAAACAGCCCTGGAAACCGCGCGAAAACTCTACTCCGCATGGGTTCAATCTGAAGTCCAGGAACAGTTCCTCGCCGAGTTTTATCACTGGGTTAAAAAACAGCGCACTGAGCAACCAACGAACCTATCCAAATTACCTGTCCCCGCTCGCTACCGCTCTTGAACTCTTCCACGACACACTTCTTATTGAATACGTTTCGTCTCCCCAGCCCATCCGCCTGCCCTCTACTAAACCATCATTCTATCGTTTCTGGTAAATTAATGATCGTTAAGCGATCTCCCAATATCTGCGCTCGCCGCGCATTTCTGACAAAAACAACTTCGCTATCTTCTAAATAACATCTTTCCCACCATTATTTACCAACATGACTCCCGCCTATTTCGAAACATCCCCCTCCCTCCACCCCCATCTTTCCAAACCTAGAAACGCACTTATTTCGATACGAATGCAAAAATCACATCGAATTCTGGACCAATAAATCCACTTTCAACCCACCCGCTGATTCACTCATTACAAACGCCTTCACGCCTATAAAACTTGCATCCGTAATCCGCCTAAAACCACAGGAGCCGTCAACATCTCGTCACCTTACGTTACAACAGCCAACGCTCTCAATCGTCACTAAAAACAGTTAATTTCCATTCACTTAAACACTTGACACAATTTATGTCCGAATCCACGATACCGCCCGTTCTATCGGTTTACGATCAATAACCGTGCGAACTCTGTCCTGATATTCCCCGCAATTCTTCGCAATGGAAGCACCTTCTCCGAATGCAATTCTAGATCAAAGCGTTCGTTGAACCTCACGTTTCCCACTTCTCAAACCACTGTTTGCCACGCTCGCCAGTCGCTGACGCAATCGATACGCAACGCTTGCGTTTCAATGCTAACGCCATCGGTGCGCATCCAACCGGCAAACTCATGTATCTACCGATAGCGAACAAACAGCGTTTGTCCACGATCTGTAAATTGTACCGAGCGAACAAATCATCGATGACGTCCTCATCGCTGGCGTAATTCTATCCGCAAGAGCCGATTTCCCGGCTACCAATCCATTACTCGTATTTAGTCTCAGGAGTTGTAGATGTTAGATTCAGCCATCCAAGAAGCAGTTCAGCAGATCCCAGAATGTGTTGCTGCAGGCTACGTTGACATGTCCACCGGCATGTTGCTCGGCGTTAAAACCGTAGACTCCCACCCGTCCGAAGTCCTCGATATGCTCGCTGCCGCAACCGCAGACTTGTTTCAGGGCTCCAACATCGTCGCCATCGAAAAAATGTTCAAACGCTCACGCGGTGTTGCCGATGACGGTCATCATTACTTCCAGGAAATGCTGATCTTCTCCGACAACCTGCTCCACGTTTTTATTCGCTGCAAAGGTTTCACCGACCACGTCATGACCTTCGTTTGCCGCAAAAACGTCAACATCGGAATGGCACTCGCAAAAGCACGTATGGCCATGCCCAACATCGAAAAATCCTTCTAATTTGCACAACAACCCGAAGCTCCCAATCTGCCCTTAACAGTGCAGGACCTTCGGGAGCACCTTCGCCTTAACGACAAAACCAGCGGTCTTTACACATGAATTTTATCCAGTTCGAAGGTGCCACCTACAAACTTCTCAAAGACGAATCCGTTCTGGAAGGTCTTATCCGCGGCGGCGCAAAAGTCGCTTTCTCTTGCCGAAAAGGCGCATGCCACACCTGCATGCTCCGCGTCGTTCAGGGAAACCCCGGTAAAGAAGCCACCCGACGACTTCGCTCCCAACTTGTCGAAACCGGCCACTTCCTACCCTGCTGCGCATACCCCGACGAAGACCTCACCGTCGAACAACCACGACTCAACGAACTCGTCGCACAAGCCATCGTCTATCAAAAAGATAATCTGTCCCACGACGTCACCCGAATCCTGCTTGAACCAGAAGTAAACTTCGAGTGGACCCCAGGACAGTTTCTCAATCTCTATACGCCCGACGGAAAAAGCCGCAGCTACTCCATCGCAAGCCTTGCCGAGCAAGACTACTTTCTAGAAATCCACGTCAAACGCCAGCCCGACGGCAACGTCAGTAACTGGATCCATGACGAACTCCAACCCGGCGAAGTAATCGATATTCAGGCTCCGCTTGGAAGCTGCATCTACCAGCCCGACGACCGCGACAAACCACTTTTACTTCTCGGTACAGGTACCGGCGTTGCTCCGCTCATCGGCATCGCACGCGACGCGCTTGCACAAGGCCACCCAAAAAACATCACCCTCTACCACGGCACCTACCTCGCCAAAGATCTCTACCTGCACGACCAGCTCGCCAAACTGGCCGCCGAACACGCCAACTTTCAGTACATCCCCTGCGTCCTCAACGAACAAACAAGCGACACCTTCCACGGCCTTGTGACCACCGCCGCGTTTCAAGAAAACCCCGACCTGAGCGATCACGTACTCTACCTGTGCGGAAACCCAGAAATGGTTTTCGACGCGCGCTACCAGGCTATTTTAGCCGGCGTCAAACGCGCCAATATACTCGCAGATCCCTTTGATTCCGGTTATCCCATCTGGCCGCGCGACAACGAAAAACTTGCCGAAATCCAGTCCGATCCAGAACTCTGGAACGCACTAGAAAACGGTGTGCGCATGCGCCGAATCCTCGAAGGTTTCTACGACGAACTCTACGAAGATCCGATCCTCAATCCGTTTTTTCATAACGCCACCAAAGAACGCGCCATCTCAAAACAACACGCGTTTTTGGCCGATATTTTCGGCGGCACCAAGCATTATTTCGGCCTCAAACCCTTCAACGCCCATCACTGGATGGTCATCTCCGATGACGTCTTCGATTACCGCGAAGAAATGTTCGAGCGCCACCTTCGCAAAGACGGCCTCCCCGAACATCTCATCCGCCGTTGGTGCGCATTTCAAGAGCTTTTCCGACGAGAAATGGTCAAGCCAACCGAGCGCGGCATCATTGTCGATGGTGTTGAACACCTTCATCAAGGTTTCAGCGCCGAAACCCTCACCGTCGCCTCCATGTGCGATGGCTGCTTTCAAGAAATGCCGCTCGGCTCCACCGGCCGCATGCATCGCCGAACCGGCCAGCTATTTTGTGAGCAATGTGGCCCACACCAACAGCCATAAATCTGCACAACAATTAGTCCTGCATCACAAGCAAACCCGGATCACCAACTTATTCATCACCATGAATTTGCTCCACAATCGTTTAATTGTCCCATATATGGTTCCCCAATGAGACCTCTACTCGCCGTCAAAAACCTCAACGTCTCACTTTATAACCGCCCTGTTTTGCATGACGTGAACTTTGAAGTTATGCCACATAATATCTTCGCCTTGATAGGCCCAAGCGGCTCCGGAAAGTCCACAATTCTTCGCATCATTTGCGCACTCATAAGCGAGCAACAAAACGCACTTATCTAAGCACAGATCCTCTACAAAAACAAAACCATTCAACCTTCTCACGCGCCCAAAATGGTCATCCAAACGGCGCAGATGTTGCTCGGAACAGTGTTCGACAACTTAAGTCAGCAATTCCCAAAACGCAGCGGACTAACGCACACACAGCTCAGAGAACAAATCACGCTGTTTCTCTGTAAGCTAAACCTCATTGAGCTGGCAGATTCACTTGACATCGAAGTGTTAGATCTCTCCAAAATTGAGCGTCGAAAACTACTCATCACCAATGCATTACTCGACAACCCCACACTCATCGGACTTGATGATCCCACAGTTGATCTCGACGATGCAGAGGCCGGCGAACTATTAGATTTTATCTGCTCTCTCACCGAGCAACACACGATTATAATGACAACGCATAATCAACTTCACGCGCGCGCTGTCGCAAATGTTATCTGTCTGGTGGCCGACGGCCGTATTCAAGATTGCCAACTGGCGGATGAGTATTTCTCCAACCCCAAAGCCCCCGAAACACCCGATTCGATAATCCCGAATCAAGCTTCGATAAAGTCACTCACGGAGATTTCCGACAAACTAAAAACTAACAATTCACAGCACATCACGCCCGATGATTTCCTCAACGACCTCCCCGAAATTGAAGTATGGCCCTTATACGACGGCCCCGGAACAGAACCTGATTTTGGCAGTCCGCAATTGGTGCGCCCTCCCGGCGAAATTAACAACTCGTTTATTGGCGGCGAACGCCCCATAACCCTCACCTCCAATCCAGTTCACACCGAGAGCAACGACGAACTTCCCGCCGTCAACGAAACCCTCTCAGAAAACGATGTATTCTCTAACGTCGAGGACCTGGCACTCAATCCAGAACCTGGCTCGTCGCGCTGGAAAATACCGTGGAAATGAGCCATCCAGCTATCTTCAATCGCCATTTTGTAGATCGTTCAACGAACGTTTAAACAACCAACACGCACCGACTTACCAATGTTTACACTTCCAGATCGCGTCCGCATTCGGTAGACCTTGTTTGCTGATTTTGTAATGTCTTCAAATGTTTTTCTTCCGAGATGAGCGTGACCATGAGCCGTACCACCGCACTCGCCCTACCATTCACAATTGTTATGTCCGTTCTCTCGTTTGCAGCCTGCAACCTGCCAGAAAACGAACGAACGGAAAACCGAGACGACCCATCCCAGGTCGGTTCCGCCGCCTGTACAGTTACCGAAACGGATGAAAACTCGATCATCATCCGCTGTCCCGACGGCAGCGAAGCAACCATCAATCACGGCAAAGACGGCGTGGACGGCACAAACACCGAACCCGGCGACGACGAAGCCTGCACGCTCATCGAAAGCAACGGCAACGTTCACACACTCAAGTGCGGCAGCGACGAAATCATTCTCGGCGACAATTGCAAAGATGGCTTTCCCGGCGATCTTATTATCTCCGGCGAGCAATTCAATGGTTTAAATTCCGTCATGGCGACGATGAACCTGCTGGGATGCACCCAGATCCAGGGAAACCTCGAAATCCAATACTCGGACTCCGAAGCCCTCACCGACCCACTATTATCGAAAATCACGCACGTTGGTGGCTCCGTCACAATCACCTCGAATCACTTCTCTGAATTCTCGCTCGCGGGCCTCAAGTCCGTCGGCGGAGACATCACAATTAATCAAAATTACGAGCTGACAACCGCCGGATTCCCCGTCCTCGAAGTCGTCGACGGCTCGCTCAACGTCGGCATCTACGATCCCGCACAAGGCTACGGCGGCAACGAAAAACTCACGGATGCGCTGTTCCCGCAACTCACCAAAATCGGCCAGAATTTCGTAATCTCCGGCAATGGATCACTGCAAAACCTGGACGGATTCACGTCTCTGCTCAGTATCGGCCAGGACCTCCTCATCCGACAAAATCACGAACTACTTAACATCGAAGGCATCAAGAGCCTGGAGAATATCACCGGCAACGTCGCCATTCTCCAGAACGAATTACTGGGTAGCTGCGACGCAAAAATGCAGATCCAAAAGCTCCCAGGCTTTGCAGTAGAAGACCGAGATGCTGAAAAACTGGTCATCGATCCAGATCTGTGCCCAAAATAACGCACCCAAATCGCAACACGTTTACACCCCCAAACTCTCTCAAATCGGCCAGCTATGAGCCTTATTCTCAACATCACCGACGCTAACTTCGAAACCGAAATCGCCCGCAATCCCCGGCCCACCGTCATTCTTTTCCACGCCACATGGTCCGGGCCCGCCCGCATGAGTTCCGTCCTCACCACCGAACTTGCCCAACCCTTCGCCGACGTCCTCAATTTCGCCAGCATCAACGTCGACCAAAACCCGCAGACGACCGCCAGCTACGGCATCTCCTCACTCCCCACCTTCATCGTGCTTCGCGCAGGCCTCGTCGCCGACCGCCTGGCTGGCCCCGTCTCCCGCACCGCCCTCCAATCTTTCCTGGAAAACGCCCAGGCCATCTGCACCTGAAAATCACGGATAGCATCACTAAAAAACCGCCGGTTCATGCCCGCCGGATCGAAATATTGAGAAGCAGTCCGATACCCATCATCATCGTGAGCAGACTACTACCGCCGTAGCTCAAAAGCGGCAGCGTAATACCGACGACCGGCAGCATGCCCGTTACCATCCCCAGGTTGATCACGGTGTGCCAGAACAACAACGCCGCCACGCCAACGCCCACATGCGCACCAAACCGATCATGCGCATTGGCCGATATTTTGAGCGCCCACCCGATCAGCGCAAAATACATCGCCAACAAAAACAGCATCCCGACAAAGCCGTGCTCTTCACCCCAGATCGCAGCCGCAAAGTCACTTTCATGCTCCGGCACAAACCCACGCTGAACCTGCGTGCCTTCGACATGCCCCTTGCCAACCAACTGGCCCGAACCAAACGCGATAATCGACTGACTGACCTGCCAGCTTTGTCCGTAACGATCGGCCTCCAAATTCAGAAACGATACGACCCGGTCCTTCTGGTACTCTTTCAAACCGACGTTCCAGATAAGAGGCAGCGAGACAATCCCCGCAAGCGCAATGGCGACGATGCTAGGCCAGCGGATCCCCTGAAAAAGCACCATCGTCATAAAGATCGCCAGAACAACCAGCGACGTTCCCAGATCGGGTTGCTTCAAAACAAAAGTAACGCCGCCAACCACCAGCAATAGCGGTAACCAGAGCTGGCGAATTGTAAACGAGTCGGTCTGATTTCTATCCTGAAAAAAGCGTGCAGTCACCAAAATGGCCGCGATCTTCAGCAGCTCCGAGGGCTGCATGTAGAAAAACCCCAGGTTAATCCAGCGTTTGGAACCGTTAAACTCGGTTCCGCCCACCATAACAACCACCAACAGTATGATGACCGCGCCATAAAACACATACGCCCAGCGCTCCAAAATCCGAGTGTCCATGAGCGCAAGCACGGCCACAACGATCGCACCGAACAAAAACCACAGCGATTGCACCAGATGAAACGACATCCCGTTGGTAAACGATGCACTCTGCAAATTGAGCACGCCCAACAGCGAAAGCGCTGACACCAGACCGATCAAAACCCAGTCCATTCGTTCCACGAAGGATACAAAACGACCTGTCTGTTTCATTGCACATCCTCTGTCACAACTTCTTGCTCTGGATTCTCGTCCTGCTCGACCTCTCGCAAATCCACGCCAGGCGATAGCAAGTTTTCACCCCCGATTTTCTTACTCAATGTCGACATAGAATCACGGTCGCGGTTGAAATACTCTTCGATCACTTTCATCACGACCGGTGCAGCTTCCGCACCACCGTGCCCTGCATGCTCCAGAAAAACGACCACGACAATTTCCGGATTTTCATACGGCGCATAGGCCGCAAACCACGCATGGTCGCGCAGTCGCATTTCCTTATCCTGATTGGCAATGCGCACAGCACCAATCTTGGCGACCTGAGCCGTACCCGATTTCCCGGCTACATTCATCTCCGGCAAGCGCGTTCGATAGCCGGAGCCGCCATCCTTTTGAACGACCGCAAACAATCCTTTTCGAATCGCAGCGAGATGTTCGGGCTTCATATTCGCACGCTTTCGAACGCGCGGCTCAAACTCAAAGAGCACGTCGCCCTGCGCGTTACGAATTTCCTTCACGAGCCGTGGAAAATAAATATCCCCACCGTTTGCAATCGCCGCATAAGCAATCGCAGCCTGCAAAGGACTCACCAGCGTATCGCCCTGACCAAGTACCGTATTGAGGTCAAACCCACGCTGATAGCCCTCCGAACTACTCTTTTTATGCCACTCACGCGTTGGAATCCGCCCGGGCGACTCGTTATTTATCGGCAATCCCGAGCGCTCACCAAACCCGAACATGTGCGCGTATTCCGACAGTTTATCCATGCCCAACTGGTCGGCAATCTTGTAGTAATAAACGTCGCAAGACACCTGGAGTGCTTTTTCCAGGTCCACCTTTCCATGCCCACCGCGCTTATGACAACGAAAACGCCGACCACCAAAACTATAAAACCCCGGACAATTCACCTCATCGGAAGGCGTCATAATACCCTCCGAAAGCGCGGCGAGTGACGCCACAATTTTGTAAATAGAACCGGGAAAATACGAGCTGACGGTTTTATCCAACATCGGTTTAAACGGATCGTTGTCGCTACGACTTTTCTCATTACGAGAAAGCCGACCAGACCACGCATTCGGATTAAAACCAGGCTTGGAGTACATCGCCAGTACGTTGCCATTGCGCGGATCAAGCGCAACCACACCGCCAGCCGCATGATTTGCCATCGCTTCATCAATGATCAACGCCAGATCCGCATCGAGCGTCGACACGACGTCACGTCCCGGAATCGGCTTTATCAACTGATAATCGCCAATCAAAAACCTGGTTTCCACTTCACCCTGCTGATTTCCCCGCGCATCCACCACACGACGATCAATGCCCGGCGAACCATGCAAAATCTCTTCAAACGCCCGCTCCAGGCCCATGCGACCGATATAATCACCCGGCCGATACCCAAAACGCTCCACCCCGCGAAGCTCCTCCGTTCCGACCTCGCCGACAAACCCCATCGAATGCGACGAAACCGTGTGCATCGGATAATAACGATGCGCCGTCGCACGAACTTCGATCCCCGGCAGACGCAATTTGTCCTCTTCTAACATCGCAACCTGCTGACGCGTTACATCACGCCGCACCACGACTTCCCCCAGATTGGTCTTCATATTGCGTTCGATACGACCGATTTCTTCATTCGAGAGATTCAGGTATTTCTTCAGCAGCTCAACCGTTTCGTCGCTTCGATGCCGCTTATAAATATGCGGCACCATATACACATCAAACGACGGCCGGTTATCACCTAAAATCGCTCCGTTTCGATCCAAAATACGACCGCGCGCCGGCCGGATTTCAATCTGCCGAATGATGTTTTCCGTACTGATCCGATGATATTCAGCGCCCTTAATAATTTGCAAATGCCACAGTCGGCCGGCAAGTATTAAGAATGCGAACATACAAAAAAGGATCAGCCACTTATGACGCCCTTCATACGCCGTGATTTCGCCGCGCTGCCCTCGTTTTGGAAGATCAAATACAACCATCGACTACATTATCTCCAAAACGCTTCGACCACTGCGTGGATTCAAAAGCCTGTCGGCACGGTCCAAAAACCGCCCGAGCGGAATCATACTCAATCCTACAAAAGCGCTACCCAGCCACATATTCCACAAGATTGATTGCAGAACCATCGAGCCTGGATTGGTCAACAAGACCGCCATCAACATCACACCCGCATGCACCAGCCCCACAATCATCGCCAGCACCATTTGCGCCATCCCCCAGCGACGTTGCAGGTTTTCCATCAGGCCACTCAGGATCAAAAACACAACCACCAGACCCATTGAATAAAACCCCGGCGGTCCATTCACAAGCCATTCAATAACCGGCAAAAGTCCCGCCAAGATCAGCGCGCCCGTCACAAATTCTCGCCGCAACCCCAGAAATATCGTGATTCCAATGCCCATCTGCGGACTGAAGGTTTCCACGCCAAACGTGGTCAACAGCACACTCTCCCCGACCAGAATAACAAAACAAACAAGCCAGGTTACGACTGCCGGCACAACTCACCTCACTGCATACCCACCAGCACGAACACTTCCTCAAGCCGCGAAAAGTCCACCGCCGGCTCAATCTGGGCTTCCTGAAACAATCCGCGTTCACCGCTCTGAATTTCCGTCACCGTGCCGATGATCAATTCCTTGGGGAAAATCCCACCCATTCCACTGGTCACCATCACGTCGCCCACACGCAATTCATCTTTTTGCAGCAAAAACGAAATCTTCGCATAGTAATCCCGCTCATGCCCCAGGCCCTGCACAACGCCCTGCGTACGACTGCGCTGACTGATTGCGTCCAAACGACTGCGCGGATCGGACAACACAATCACGTCGGCAAAATCACCGTAAACACGATGAATCTGCCCAACCACGCCACCGGCTGCAATCACCGGCATGCGCGGCTCAAGCTTCGCATCGCTGCTTAGTTTGATCGTCATTACCCGAAAATAAGGCGAAATATCACGCCCCATCACAACGGCCGCCGCCAATTTGTACTCCGGATGACGCGTTTGCAGCCCAACCATCTCGCGCAAACGAGAATTTTCCTGCAAAACACCAATCAAACGCGACTTTTCCTCACGCAAACGCGCAACTTCTTCACGAAGCTGCTCATTTTCACGTTCCGTATCACCCGAAGTCAAACGCGCCCAGAAACTACCCAGCCCGCCAACCGTACGATAGCCGCCGAACTGCGCCCAGCCCACACCACGCTGCATCCACTGCACGGGCCCAGGGCCGGACGACACGCCGACACTCGCCCCGGCTGATGTGGCCATCAAAATAAATGGCATCACAATCAGCAAAAGCGCCGCAACTTTTTTGCGGTGAATTTTCAGCAGCTCGAACATAAAACTTCATCGAGTAAGCAAAATGAATTGAAATTAATAAGAGTGATCTGCAACTTCACGAAGAAGCTCGATCGCATCCAACGCACGACCACTACCGATAACAACGGCAGATATCGGATCTTCAGCGATCAAAACCGGCAATCCGGTTTCTTCACGAAGCAAAATATCGAGGTTCTTCAACAGCGCGCCACCACCCGCCAGCACAATTCCCTTGTCCACGATATCCGCAGCAAGCTCCGGCGGCGTTCGCTCAAGCGCTATACGCACGGCCTCCACAATTGCATTGATAGGCTCTTGCAACGCATCACGAATTTCGTCCGAATTGACCTCGAGCGTCTTAGGCAAACCCGCAACCAGATCGCGCCCTTTCACGTCCATCGTCATCACGTGTTCCGTCGGATACGCCGTTCCCAACGTACACTTGATCATTTCCGCCGTACGCTCACCAATCAGCAAATTATACTTACGCTTCATGTGCTGAATGATCGCCTCATCCATTTTATCGCCGCCAACACGCGCGGACTGCGAATAAACGATGCCCGACAAACTGATCACCGCAACTTCCGTCGTTCCACCGCCAACATCGACGATCATATTGCCCGACGGTTCAGCAATCGGCAGACCCGCACCGATCGCTGCCGCCATCGGTTCTTCGATCAAATACACGTCGCGAGCGCCCGCGTTATGCGCCGATTCACGCACCGCACGCTTTTCAACCTCTGTAATTCCATAAGGCACGCAAATAATAATGCGCGGCGCATAAAGTTTACGACGGTTATGAGCACGCCCAATAAAGTACCGCAGCATCGCTTCGGTGATCTCAAAGTCTGCGATTACACCATCTTTCATCGGACGAATGGCAACAATACTACCAGGCGTACGTCCCAACATTTCCTTTGCCACGCGACCGACCGCACGCACCCGACGCCCGCCCCGTGCATCCTTTTGCACGGCGACTACCGAGGGCTCACTACAGACGATCCCCTTACCCTTTGCATACACAAGGGTATTGGCCGTCCCTAAATCGATCGCCAGATCATTGGAAAACAACCCCAGCAGCTTATTAAACATGCGCTCGTCTCACGGTTCTTGCTGGCATAAAAGCCCTTACATAATGCCCGAAGAAAATCTCCGGCTCATCCGACCAGCCAGAGGCGTGGCCTTGTACCAATTTAGTGTGGACGATCTCAAGCGAAAATACTACGGTCCCGCGTTCTAAGCGCTAGCTTGCAATCAGTGCTTTCTAGCGTTAAGGTCGCCCGCTTTAAGCTGGCTGGCGAAATCTAACCAGATTAATCTAATTTTGATTCCACGCATTTTACCGGTTCTTCCGGTTGTTATCGATGAATACTGGCAGGAGTTAGTCCCATATGCTTCAACAAATACGCCAATCTGCAAAGAGCGGTTTTTCCTACATCCTCGTCGGCGTTCTGATCGTCATTTTCGCTGTCA
>JBEBSM010000049.1:0-14134 GCA_040394315.1 Lujinxingia vulgaris | reverse complement strand
GACTCCACGCTATATACGAAGACAATCATCGACCTCGACCCGCTCTTCTACAAAGTTTACGAATGGCACGCCGCCGCGCGCATGATGACTTCCGGCTATCCCGACGTCGCCGACATCGACGCTGCCAACGACATCCTCAAAGCCGGCATGACCTACTTTCCCTACCGCTGGCAGCTCCCGTACGGAGTCGTTGCAAACTACATCGGCTTTTCAGGCTCACTCGACCCGGAAACACGCCTGAAACAACTCGAAGACGGTGCCAAACACGCCGAAATCGCCGCCGGCCTCCCCGGCGCTCCCGACTACTTGCCCCTGCTCGCCACCAGCTTTCACCGCAAAGTCGCAAACCTGCGCGCCGGCAACCAGGAGAACGCCGAATCATCCGCCGAAGCCACACCCGAAGAACTCGAATTCCTCGCCCGCATGTACCTCCAGAGCGACAGCGAATCCACCCGCGCCTTCATCGCCCAACGCCTTGAAGGCTACGGCAAAGCCGACTATCTCTTAAAACGCGTCGCCGACTATCAAAAAGAATTTCAAAACGCGCACAAAAACGGCCGCGACTACCTCACGCCCGCTATGTTCACGCTCATCGATCCGAGCGCACAAAACACATCGACGACCGGAGTCCAGCCATGAAAAACCTCACCCACAAACGCACGCACCGCAAAGCGGGGCCTCTGGCCCCTGCGGCGCGCGTTGGCGTTGTCCTAGCCCATGGGCTCTGCCCTTGGGTGGGGACGTTGCAAACCACCCAACCCCCGGCCACAACCACACCGCAAACCACCCAACCCCCGGCCACAACCACACCGCAAACCACCCAATCCCCGGCCACAACCACACCACGAACCATCCAACCCCCAAACATCACCACACAGCAAACCACCCAATATCCTTCACACAATAGCCAACCATGACAGACGACATCGTACTCGAACTAAACCAGGTTTCTAAAACCTTCCGCATCGGATTCTTCCGCAAAAAGGTCGAAGCCGTCCGCTCCGTGAGCTTCCAGATCCGGCGCGGCGAAATCTTCGGACTCGTCGGGCCAAACGGCGCCGGCAAATCGACGTCGATCAAAATGATCACCGGCCTCCTCAAGCCCGACGCCGGCCAGGTCACCTTATTTGGCGAACCCGCCGGCAAAGTCGCCTCGCGCAGACGCCTCGGATACCTCCCCGAAAACCCGATGCTTTACGAACACCTGAAACCGCTCGAAATCATGGATTTCTACGGCGGCCTACTCGGCATGAGCAAACGCGACCGCCGCAAGCGCGGCCTCGAGCTGCTCGAACTCGTCGGCATGAGCCACGCGCTCGACCGCCAGGTTGGCAAAATGTCCAAGGGCATGAAGCAGCGCACGGGAATCGCGCAGGCGCTCCTGCACGACCCCGAACTCGTCATCCTCGATGAACCCCAATCTGGCCTCGATCCGATTGGCCGCCGCGAAATCCGCGACCTCGTCGTCGAACTCCGCCGTCAGGGTAAAACCATCCTATTCTGCAGCCACATTCTGCCCGACGTCGAAGACATCTGCGACCGCGTCGCGCTGATTCACCAGGGCGAAGTAAAAGAAGTCGGATTCCTCCACGAATTGCTCGGCGAAACCGTCGTCCGCTACGAAATCTTTGCCCGTGACTGGTCCGATGAATTAACAAAATCACTCGGTGACAACATCCAGAATATATTTGTGCTCGGCGAACTGCGCCGCATCGAACTCCCCGGCACGGTGAACATCGACGACGTACTTGCCAAAATCGCCGAACACGGCGCACGCGTCGAAAGTTTGCAGCCCCACAAAGAAAGCCTCGAAGACATGTTCGTACGCGACACCAAAGCCGCCAAGAAAATCGAGGTGCCAGCATGATGATTCTTATCGCTCGCCAAATCGCAGCGTTCACCCGCAACACACTTCTCGAAACGCTGCGCAACAAACTCCTCTACGCGCTGCTGTTCTTTGGCATCGCCGTCATCGGTGCCACCAGCGCATTCGGCGCGCTCAGCCTCCACCAGGACGAACGCGTCTTCAACAACCTCGTCTTGTTCGCCAACGTCCTATTCCTCGCTGCACTCGCTATCTACCAGGGCGTAGGCTCGATCCAGCGCGAAATCGAAACGCGCACGATCTACACCGTCCTCTCCAAACCCGTCATGCGCGGCACCTTTCTGGTCGGCAAATTCGTCGCCAGCCTCACCATGATCACCATCTGTTTATTAATACTGTTCGGCATGACCCTCGGCGTCGCCAAGTTCCTCGATTACGCCATCACACCCCAACTCTTCGCCGCTTATTACGGCCTGTTTCTACAACTCGCCATCGTCACCGCAGCCGCCATCTTCTTCAGCAGCTTTTCCACCACTTTACTCAGCGCACTTTTCACGTTTTCGGTGTTTTTGGTCGGAAACCTCACCCCACAACTCCATGAAGCGGCCGCGGCCTTTGCCAAAACCGGCAATCCCGTCCGCCACATCGTCGAAGTCGTGCTGTGGATCATCCCCGACCTCGAAAAACTCAACCTGTCCTTCGAATTAACCCACGCACTCGCCATCCCCACCTCTTATTTGCTCACCGCCACCGGCTACGCCGCGGTTTATGTCGCGTTTTTACTCGGCGGTGCGTACATTGTCTTCCGCAACCGCGACTTTTATTGATGAATGAAGGATGAAAATATGAAGATTGAACGAACCATTACCGTAAAAGCCACACCGCAGGCCGTGATCGAATACCTCATGAGCCCTCAATACATCACCGACCTCGCTGCGCATCCTAAGAACCGCGCGGCCGGCATCCTCGACGTCAACGAAGCTGGCCGCACGCTTAACGACGGCGAGCTTACGGACCAGATCATTCGCTACAAAGCGGCGACGCGACTGCCCAAGTTTCTGAAAAAGTACGAAGCCAAAGCCCCCGAAAGCGTCTCCTGGCAAGAAAACATCCACTGGGAACGCGCTCGCTGTCAGGCCACCTTCAACATCGTCGCCGACGCCCCCGCACACTGGCAGGAACGTTATTCGACCGCCGGCAAACTCACCTTCACCGCTCTCGCGGACGGCACACGTGTCACCCACGAGCTCGAATACAAAGTCCAAATCTTCGGACTCGCTACCATCATCGAGCGCGCACTGTCCTCCGAAATCGAATCACTCTTCGATACCCGCAACGACATCATCCGCGCACACTTCGAATCAGCTTCCTAATCCGCCCCACACCCCAAAACACAAAAAGGCCGCATGTGATTTTCATCACATGCGGCCTTTCTTTTTACTTCAAACGAACTACCGAGAGCTAAAACATCTAACTCTCAGCAGTCATTCATCATACAACCTGCAGATTAACGCAGCGCCTCAGCACCGAGTGCCGACCAGACATAACGAATCATGTCCATTTTCGCCACGATGTCTTCCATCTGCTCGCTACGAACCATAAGCGTGTCGTTAGCCTTACGCCATTCGTTTGAGCCAGGAACCTGCGCGTCACGGAATGCCTTAGCTGTAAGGTATTCTGCTTTACGATCGTTGGCCCATTCGACCAATTCGTACGTGATCGACTCGCCATCAGCCGTCTGTGGTGCCGTGTAGATCTGGCCCGATATTGGGTGCTCGAACGTCGCAATGTCCCAACCAGCCGGGAACTCCTGCAATTCGCTCGTGCTAACGCCAACCTTGACGTACTGCGAGAAGTCGATCTGACGATCGGTCCAGCTCGAGGACGAAATCATCGCACCAACCAGCATGTTGAATTTATGGTTGAAGCTGACCGGCGTGTAGACGCGCTTCATACCAATTTGCGGATTGGGTGCACCGTAACCGAAGTTGGCTTTATCAACCATAAGGGGCGGAGCGTATTTGCCCTGCGAGTCAACAACACCACCGAATGCGTGGAAGTCGTCCAACAGGATGCCGCGAATCATCTGGAGATATTCCTTACGGAACAACGTCCAGTACGAGATGCTCGTTGCACGGAAGTCCGTCAAGAATGCGCTTCCCTGGAAGTCAGCATTGATGTCCGAAATCATCTGAGCAGCGATGGTCTTGTCGATGTACGTTCCAACATACTCAATACGATAGTCGTACTCGTCGGTGAATTTGTAGTTGTAGTAGTGACCTTCGTCAGCACCGATCGTGATTTGATTTGCACACGTACCGTAGGCGTCATCCCATTCTGCGGGCACGTACACATTGGTCATGTCGAAGTTCCAGCCTGCATCAACACGGCTCGTCGACGCTCTGTAATCACAGTAAATACCTGGTTCCGGAGTTGCCAAGATCTCGCCGTAGAAGTTGAGAGCATCGATAGCAGCCTCACGAAGGTCATCCGTGAAGTTACCGTAGTTGTTCCAACGATAGTACGAGAAGTAACGGAACGGAGTATCGACTACAGCGAGCGTGTTCTGAACACGGTTTGCGTAACGGTTTGCGTTTTCATAGCCGCGATAGATGCCATGACGCTTGTAGCGCCAGAATGGCTGCAACGCACGGTACGTATCGAAGGTGTGGTTAACCATTTCTTTCTGGTTTGCACCGTAATCGAAAACTGCACAGTCCAGCGTGTTGCCGTTTCTATCATCGGTACAAAAGCTGTATTCAATTGCACGGTCGATGTACGGCTCTTTCGACGGGCTCAACTGATTGTTAGCCCAGTTGGTACTGTTCGAAAGGATACCCTGACGACGCTCTTCTTTGGCTTCGCTGATTGGAACCCAGACACGGTCGTTGACGATGATGTCAATACCCTTGATCTGTGTTGCCGCATCAAGCGCCGGACCGGAACCCGTTCCGCCTGCGAAAATACGTGGCAATTCTTTGTAGTCACCAAGCATGGTGTGGTTAGCCAACAGGTTTGGAAGCTTGGTTTCTTTCTTCCACTGTCCCACGTGCTCAGCGTACGCGAAGTTAATTGCAGCAATGTCGTACTTTCCAAGACCAGCAAAACGACCCGTCAGATCACCGGTGTAGTCCATGACGCTGGCAAGACGGAACTCATCCTGGCTCAGGTAATCGACATCCAGACCGAGAATTGCTTTGGCCTTATCACGAGGAATGCTGTGCACTTCTTCCGGCGTAAGTTTACCTTCCGCAACGGCACGCTCAATCATCCAGTATTCGTCATGATAGTTAAGTGCATCGGTGCTGGCTGCGAAGTTATGACGCAAACCAACGGTGTGACCAACTTCATGAAGCTGAGTTCCGACGAACATCTGGTTCTGGAAGTACTCGATGATGTCTTCACGCTTTTTGCCAGCGAAGAAATCTGCTGCACCGCGGTACGTAATAAGCGTTTCAACCGAGCGCTCAAGTCCTTCGAACGTCAAAATGTTACGCTCCGCCAAAAAGCGATTACGTGCCTGGCTACGACCGAATTCCAACGACGTATCGAACATCTCGATGTACGACTGATGCAAGGCATGGTCGTCGTAGTTTGGTCCGAAGCGCTCCATTGCATGAGCCTTAACTGCCAGCATCATGTTAGGATCTTTCAACATCAACTGTTTTACGCCAGCCTGGTCAAAGAACTCCGCACGGCGGGTGTCCATTGCTTTGGCTTCTTTGCCCAAACGAGCTACGCGATCGGCATCTGCCTGCAAGCGCTTGGCGCCGAAACGAAGCAGAGTCGGATCAAGTACGGCTTCCGATGCATCACGGTTGAAGTTCGGCGCTTTGTCGCTGGACGGGTTAATACCGGCACGACGTGCGATCTCTTCTTTACCTTCGACCGTCAGAGCCGAAGCACGACGACCAGCAGCGCGATCAAGCAGATCTTTACGGATTTGTTTACCGTAACGAATGTCCTCAACAGCAAGCTCACCGTTGAAGTACTGAATCAGGTCTGCAGCATAGGTTGCACTCTGACGAATGTAGCTACCTGCGAAGTTAGCGTTACCGCTGATCAACTCGCCAGACAACGGATCAGCTGCCGACGGACCATAACCGGCCCATGGAACTTCCGTCTCTACCCAGTTAAAGAAGCTGTAACGAAGATCGCCAACGCGCTCCCAGCTAAAGCGTTCTGCGCTTTTGCCACGACGCTCGGTTGCATACTCAAGCTCAGCACACAAGTTCGTGCGATTCGCATTGCTCAGCGTCCAGAGAGCTTTTTCCAGGCCAGCGTCATCGACCGAACCAACATGGCTGGCGAAGATTTCTTTCACACTGGAGCGGTCAGCATCTTTGGCTGCGCCGTAATTCTTTTTCCACGCAACCAACTGCGCTGGATGGCAGCTATTTTCAACGATCTGATACATGTTGGTGTGGCCGTATTCTGCTTCCAGAATTTCGTCCAACTTTGCATCTTCAATGCCCATTGCCAGTTTCACAGCGCCACGGAATGTCTTATTCCAGTCTTTGGCGACAATCTGAGCGGCATCAAACATCGACTCCGGGTATTCCACGTTCAAATGATACGTGATTGGCTTTGGAATACGCTTTTTGGCATCCAACAATTTGCCATTCTCGTCGAACATGCTCTGCCAGATGTTCCAGCGCTGTGCATAGTAACGACGTTGGAAATCACTCGTTCCAATGCCCTTATCCCACGTTACACGCTCCGTTCGGAAATAACCGAATCGCGAGAACATGTCATAAGTTGCAGGCTCACACTCGTTGGCCGTGGTGCTGCCGTACTGCCGATTGAAATAGTTCTCAGCATGCTGATTACACTCAGTTTCGAACAGGTAGCCCTGGTCGTAAAGAGTTCTGGTCAGCATGATACCGTCGTCTTTTCCAGCAACTTCGATCGTATCGGTGTACTGAAGCGGCTGATACTTGCTACCAACTGGATCTGCTTTCACGAACGACGAACGCACGCTAATGCGGCCCGCATCACAACTGGCAATCGTGTCCAGTCCGTAAACGGAATAGCACTGCATAAGGTCGGGTTCGTAGTTATACTGGGTCACCGTATCGATGTATGTATCGTCGATGCGCGTGCGGTTCGGATCAACCTTACCCTGGTATTCCGGCGAGCGAATGCTGGCAACCGAGCCCATGCCCAGATAGTTCTGGAACATACCGCGACCGTCGACCATGTTGTTCGACCAGTCAACGCGCATGTACTCACGCTCAAACCACGGCTTATCCGAGCCGTTTTCTTCGATTACGTTGCTCTGCTCACCCGTAGAAGAGCTGTACGAGCGACGAACGTCGAAGTGTGAGGTAATCGGGAATGCTGCAACAGCACCGAGTCGAAGGGTATCTTGATCTTCAATGCCCTCCGTCAGACCATCTGCAAGCTCAACGGTCGAGTAAGCATAAAGCGTTTTTTCGGTAACTTCCCACCGAATACGCTTCAGATCGGACTCAAGACCAGCGAAAATTACGCTGCCCTGCATGTCCGTGCTTACAACCGTCTGGCGATAAAACCATTGATCGTCGGTTTTAAACGTCGATTTCAAAAGCTTGTCGGGCTGAGTGCGGTCGATGTCACCGACATCTTGCGCGCAGCCTGCGCCGAAAGCCAACATTGCGGCGAGGGCCAGCCCGGCTGGTCTCCACCATTTCATGGGTCGTTGCATCTACATTCCTCCTTAGCGGATCGTACATTTCTAACTGTTGAACAAAATCGACGTCCGATGTGAACGGGATTCCACATCTGTACCACTATACAAAATTCATGCCGACAATGGAATACGTCGACGCACTTTACCTATTGCGCGAAGCTACCAACAGCATTTGGACCTTGCCTGTCAAGCTGTTTATAGGTTTCAGCCCGGTTTCAGCCTCCCGTTTGCTCGTGAAAATAGTTCTTGAACGCCTGCATTCCCCGGCCTTTCACAGCCCTCACACACAAACCGTTAGTTTTCTTACACCCCACACTGCCTCACCAAAATCAGACCCCACGCGCACGCTCCCGATTACGCACATCTTGCAATTTCCTGCGAATCATTGAATATCGAGTTGTTCCTTGACATTATTTAACAGGTGACTTTGTTCCCACATTGGTCTAAGCAGTTTCGCGATTGTCTGGTTTCGGCATTCGGAATGGTTACTTTTTACCCCGTTGTCGTTGGATAAACCCCTTTGAGAGACCCGCATGTCACTTGTGAAATGGGCAATTCTGTTGGCGATGTTTTCACACTTTGAAACAGCTGAATCAACCGAAGTTGCCTCGCTAGAAGTGCCCCCCGTTCAAGAAACAGGTATCGCATCCTGGTACGGAGACGGCGCATGGCATGGAAGCGTCACCGCCAATGGCGAACCGTTTGACCCCAAACAGTTTACCTGCGCACATCGTACCCTGCCCTTTGATACGATGGTTCTGATCGAAAATCGCGCCAACCGACGACGCGTCTGGTGCCGTATCAACGATCGTGGCCCCTACGGCATCCACACCGCTCACGGTAGCTGGGATTACATCGTTTCTAGCTCGCGACATCATAACTGGCGCGGAATCCTCGACATGTCCTACGCAACAGCGCTTGAGCTCGGCACCACCGAACGTGGAATGCAAAGCGTGCACCTTCGCTACTGGACCAGCGCCGCAACGCCCGCCTTTAATATATCCATGTTAACACCCTGAGGACGATACGAACTGGCTTGTAAAACCGGCCAGTTCTCACAGCACCTCAAATCCTTCCCGCTTTTGGCTCAAACCATAAAGCCGCATCCATCATGCTTGCCCTTTCCATACAGATTGCATCGAAAAATCCGATGAAACTGTATTGTTCTAGTAATTCGATGGGTCGCATCTGGCATTATCCACTTATCTCACGTATAAATCGAAGCCGTTCGGCGTGTACTTTTGATAGTGCACCGGGTTTCAACTTGTCAGCGAAGCTGCCCTTCGCAATCGTAATGAAGCTGTATCGAGGTCTGTTTTGGCTCCTGTTATTTCACGCGTTCGCACAGCGCGGCATTCGAAAACCGCCGCGATGACATTCAAATCAATCGTCCTGGCGATGCTCCTCACACTCACAAGTGGCTGCGGAGTTTTCCACTATGTTTTCTATCCGCCTGCAGAATGCGCGTGCACGCAAGAAAACGCACTGATCGCCCAGCAGATCTCTGATCCCGATCAAGAAGACGAATCTGACGTTGTTTATGAAGAGGAAGAGTCCGCGCTTGCAGATTCCGACGAAAATCAAGACGTCGACGCTCAAGACCAAGCACACGCTGCCGACGACCACGATCACCACGGCGAGGAAGAAGGCGACGAAGATGACGTCGTAGCGGATATCGAAACGGGAGATTTGAAAGCTCTCGGCATCGAAGAAAACACCGAAGGCTCGGCCACCGCCCGCCCTCGCGTTCCCGGCACCGAATCCCCTGCCGAACTCCACGAACAAGCTGCTCGCCTTGAACGTGCACATCAAGTGGCGAATGTCATCGAAACGACTGCTCGCGTCGACAACACGTCCAGCAAGCTCCGCAGCGAAGCCGAACAGAAATTTGGTGTTTCACTGCCGTCCGATGCAAACATCAGCGTCATGACCGGCGACTTTTTCCCGGAACAAGAAAACCTCGCAATCGTCACACCCGGCAACAGCATCAAAATCTACGCAGGCGGCAGACTCGCCGCCCAACGTCCGCTTCCCAAACAAGCTCCAGCAGCCGATCTCAGCGAACTGACCACTGACATCGCCGTTCCCGTTCGACTCGTCCAAAACGGCGCACTACAGATATTGATTCATTCCGCCGAACCACAACCCGACGGCGCCATTCTCTACAAAGCTCGCGTATACAAAGTCTTCGGTAACGAAATCGGCGTGATTTTCGACGAAACTATTGCCCGCAAAAACGCAAAAGACCAACCCATCCAACGTCTCGGAGAAATCGAATTTCTCCAGGGCATGAATCACCGATTCATCCGCTTGACGCCACTCGATAAAAACGAAAAACCCGCCGCCGAACCCCGGATCTTTCGCTGGAATCGTTGGGAAGGTTACTACCGCGTACCCGCACCACCACCCACAGCTCCCAAAAATCACGCGTGATCGATTTTCACACGACTCTTGTCGCAAACTGATATCGCGCTTATTGTAAATTTACGTATTTACTCTTTAGAAATGCGCTGCGACAATACTTCTCACAATAGCTGGAGATTCTCCCTTGGTTTTTCAAGTCTGTTGCTTCAAATGCAACGAAAACAAAGTTCGGCTGGTTTTAGGGGGACGTGAAATCATCCACGCTCGCTGCCAGGCTTGTAACTCGAACCTTCTTGCCGAGATCCTCGAATTCGAGCAAGAAGTCATGCAAAACATGCCGCGCCGCGCCCGCACCACCACAACGCCCGGTATTGTCAGTATCGATAAAACACAACCCCTCGATAAACGATAATCAGCGTCGTTTCAGTATCCCCCGTTCTTTACAAACCGTAGACATTAGCCGTCAAAATATCGCTGTTCAGGTCGTTTCGGCAACTCGCCCCACAACCACGCGACCCGCCGCCACGTCCCAGCACATCTCAAGCTCTGTTGCATCCACACCCGCCAGCAACGTGTCCGTCATCGGCGAATACAGATATTCGCCGATCAGCGTTTCGATCCCACGTCCCGTGCCAGATTCCGCCGCGCGTTGCTTCAAATAAGTGTGCAGCGACTCATGCAAATGCACGCGCATTTTGTATTCGCTAACCATGCTCTCAACGAAACGCACGATGCGACGCTCAAGCAGCGCAAGCGCCGGCCGTGCACCTCCATCGCCAAGCCCAACAAAGCTAACGACCGCATCCATCTGCGCGCTAACCCGTGCAAGCTCACCATGATCCGACAAAGACTCAAGCTGCGCATGCGCCCCTGCGCCCGGCGCTTGACGACCACCAAACCCAATCGGTTGATTCGCACCCGCAGCCTGGGTATTGACCGTCAAAATGAACACCGCATTGCGCGCGTCCGCATGATTGCCCCGCGTATCGACCAGCTCCCCTTCTTCTATAAAACGAACAATCCGCTCTTGGATGCGCGGATGTGCACGATCAAAATCTTCCAACAACACCACACTACTCGGCCGCCGTCGTAGCGGCGTAACCAGCATGTCCGCATCTTCGTAGCCAACATAACCTGGCGGAGATCCAATCAAACGGCTCAACGCGTGCGCCTCTTGATAGTCCGTCATATCCAAACGAATCAACGCGCGCGGATCATTAAAAACCTCGTCCGCCAACGCCTGCGCAAGCGTGCCTTTCCCAACACCACTCGGCCCCACAAACAGCATCGTCGCCAACGGACGCTGACTATCCGCATGCAACAGTCGGCTCTGCACCAACGCCCGCGCCACATTCGCAACCGCCAGATCTTGCCCGACAACCACTTCCTTCAAACGATCTTCAATCCCCTCCCACCATTTGATCTCACCCCGCAACAAACGTTCAACCGGTATGCCCGTTTTCAAATGAATCTGCGCAGCGATAGCACGCCGCCCAACACGAACCAGCTGACCGTCACTTCGCTCCTCACCCGATTGACCAGGATCCGACTTACCCGAATCTACCCCGCCCACATAACTCCGATTCGCCTCCGAAATGCACGCGTCCATCAACAGCTTTTTCGCCTTGTCCGGCAAACGCTGTTCCGGCAAATAGCGAATCGACAACTCGATCGCACACGCCACAGCATCCTCATCGACGACCACTTCGTAATCGCGCTCCAGCTCATCGACCAGAGAGTTCAAAATCGGCAACGTCAACGCAAAATCCGGCTCCGGAATCTCAATCCGCTCAAACCGACGCTTCAGCGCCGGATCTTGCTCAAACCAACGATGATATTCCGCTTCCGTCGTCGCTCCCACCACCGCAATACTGCCGGAAGCAAGCGCACTCTTAAAATGATTCGGAACCTCCGCAGGCGTATTACTGCCCGAGCGCGGCGAAAAAACAGCATGCGCCTCGTCGATAAACAAAATCACATCGTGCGACGCCTCTTCAACAAGACTACTGATCCGCGACTCCAGATCCCCACGATAACTCGTGCCGCTCATCAGACTAGCCCCATTGATCTCGATCACGCGATAACCCAACAACTTCTTAGGCGCACGACCCGAAGCAATCTCCTGAGCGAGAGCTATCGCAAGCGCCGTCTTACCAACACCCGCTTCACCCGTTAACAATGGATTGCGCTGCTCTTTTCTCAACAAAATATTGAAAATTCGCTGCAGTTCCTTCTCACGACCCACAATCGGCGACAACTTCCCCGCCATCGCCTCTTCCGTTAAATCCCGCCCCAGCAAATCCAACGTAGGCGACACCCGACGTTTCGACGCAAACTGAACCGCAGCCTCAACAGGATACGACCCCATCTCGTGCACCCGCGGCTCCCCCATCACACTGCGAAGATCTTCTTCCAGTCCAAGCGCCTGAATCAACTCCAGACTCGAACCGCCGTCGTCCAAAAAGCTCTCCAAAATTTGGTATTCACCCACAATCGGTGAACCGGACACCGAACCCTGCACAGCCTGCCGATACGCAAACGCCAGCATCCGCGTCATCCGCGGCGTCAGCGTCTTTCGACCAATCAAAAACTCAGGTATTGGCTCCGGCTTGGTCCCAATCAGCCGAATCAACTCCTCACGCAACCGCGCTGGCTCCATGCCACGCGCACGCGCCGCACGCCACAACATCGAATCCTTCACAGATCCGAGCATCGCTATCAAATGCGGAGTCCCCAAAAACGGCGTGCCATGACTGGCCGCAATCTTCATCGTCCCCTGCAACATCCCCTGAACCGTCGCATCAAAAACACTCGTGCGCAGCAATCCACGATCATCAAAAAGATGATCCCCCTTGCCTTCCGCCAACCGCCGCACAGCCCAACGCACAGACGCCGACTCCACAGCCTCCGCACGCCACAAAAGACTGCGTACCAGATCGCTCTCACGAATCAACGGCTGCTCACGCCCCTGTGCCTGCTCCAACGCCTCTTCCAAAATACGCGTAAACCCACGCGAAAACGACGCCTTCTGCAAACTCGGCCGAGCAATCGATGGATCTTCCTCAATCTCGCGCGCCAATATCCGCAGCCGACTCGCCAATTCCCCCGCCTCGACCATCCCTTCCGTGCCAGCGACCAGCTGCGTTACCAACTCGTCATGGCCCCGCTGCACAAGAATTATCGTCAAGTCGAGCGGCAAAAACATCCGCCGCTCCAACTCATTTAGCCAGCTATGCACTGCATACATTACCTCGCGCGCATCCTGGCCAAAATTCTCCAGACGTAGCCGCCCATCGGTATCGAAGAGTGTATCCTTGTAAAGTGTCTGCATGAGATTACAAGCCCGGCCAGGGAATGAACGAGTCAGCCACGTTCACCGCTACTTAAATGCTGTCTTTTCGCAAGATGACCACCAAAAAACCACCGAAATGCTTCAACATACTATCACGGCTGGCAAACTCGAGCTTGCGCAAAACGCTACCCAACACCGGAATCTTGTGCGCAAACGCTGCCGGCGTAAAAATTCGAACGCCCGCATAATCCACAGCCTTCAAATTCGCAGGAAGTCGATTCGTAATATCAATCGCACGGTCCCAACGCGTAAACACCGCACCTTCATGCGTCTCGTCAGAAATCTTTTGCGGACCGGCCAACGTCTTCGCAAGATAGCGAATGCTGTACGGATTATAAAACTCCAACAACATATGACCGCCCGGCCGCGTTACGCGCGACATCTCCGCTATCGCACGATCGATATCTTCTACGTGCGCCAAAACCTTGAAACTATAAACCACGTCAAACGATTCGTCCTCAAACGGCAAATCCGTAACGCTTCCCTCGATCGCATTCAGACCGCGTTCCACCGCTTTTTCCAACATACCAGGACTGATATCGATCCCTACAGCGCTCCGCGCAATCGGCGCCACATGTCGCAATATCAATCCCGTACCACAACCAACTTCCAGACAATCCCGCCCCTGAACATACGGCAAAAGCAAGTCTGTCTCTAACTCGTCAATCATCGCATGATAGCCATCATGCCGCTCGTTTTCATACCAATTGGCATATTCATCATAGTACGATTGATTATTGATACGCACGTTTACTCCAATTTCTAATTCAATGAACCGTTGTTATCAGCTTAATTTCTCGCGTGTGCCCCGCTCGATTTCAAAACAATTCCCAAAGTCATTCGCTGGCTCGTGATTCAAGTTTTGAAACGATGTCAGACCACGCACATTCACCCTCGCCGGGTTATCAGATCTACCGATCTT
>JBEBSM010000048.1:0-14233 GCA_040394315.1 Lujinxingia vulgaris | reverse complement strand
ACCCACATGAGCGAGGCCGACGAGATCGAGCCGACACCAGCGAAGCCACCGACACCGACGAAGCCACCGACACCGAAGAAGCCACCGACGCCGAAGAAACAACCGACGCCGAAGAAACAACCGACGCCGACGAAACAACTGACACCGACGAAACAACCGACACCGACGAGTCGGACACCCAGGAACCCACCGAATTTGCATGCCCCCCGAACCATCACACCGTCGCGACCGCCCCAGCCTGCACCGCAGCCGGCAACCAGATCGACACCGAACGCGGCTGCCTGACCTTCGATCAACCAGATCTGAAAGTATTTTGTGCGGCCGACGCCACCGTAAATTGCACCCGCGCCACCATCGACAAATGCCCCGAAGGCTACTCACCGTCCGACAAAACCACCTGCCAGGCCAGCGCAAAACCCTGCGGCTTCTACATGCTTTGCGACTTCATGGAATGGTGCCTGAAAGACTAATTCCCCCCACCCTACAAAAACAAATCCCCCGGGGCGTACCCCCAGAATCGCCAGCAACCAAGCGACATTCCCGGGCACACACCCCACATCACCGGCTTTTTTAAAGCCGGTTTTTTTGCGCCGACTTTCACCCCCACCACCAAAAACCCTAAGCCTGCGGAGCCGGATACCGGTGCTCGTTTTTCCGCAACCACACATCCAAATAAAACGTCCCAAACGGTATCAACGACGACACAAACGCCCCCACGATCAACGCAATCGACCACCGCCGTTCAATCGCCACCAAAATCCCTGCCAGCACAAAAGCCACAAACAAAAGCCCGTGCGCCTGGCCCACGATTTTCACCATCGTCGGATTGCCCCAGACGTATTTCAAAGGCATCGCGACAAACAAAAGCAACAGAAACGACATACCTTCAATCAACGCAATGAGCCGAAAACGACCCAACGCATCCACGATCGACAAATCCTTCAACATCCGCAAATCTCCTCGTTAATATCTCAATCTCGTAATCACCAAAACCGCTTACGAACTGCACGAAAGCATAGAACATCCGGCGCGCTCGCGTGCCCATTCCGGGCGTTTCTCAGCAAAATGTTCCATCGCAGGCTGCTCATCGTACGGGCGACGCATAACCTCCAAAAGCTCGCGCACCACCGAATGATCCCCCTTCTCGCTGGCATCAATCGCGACCTGCGCCAGATAATTGCGCATCACGTATTTGGGATTCACCGCGTTCATCCCGGCACGACGCGCTGCCTGATCTACACTTCCAGCTTCGCCGCCGTCCACCTCAACCCGCGCGGCATACTGCCGCAACCAGTTTGCCGTCCGCGCCAGTTTTTTAGAATCTTCAAACACCAGATCTGGCCAGTAATACGCATCCCGCAGCACCGAAACCAGCTCCTGATCGCTGCGTTCCTGCGCGCCGGCCACCTCAAAATCAGCCAGCCGACGATAAAATATCGTCATATCCGTTTCCGTCAGTTGCAAAACCGACATCAACTCCTCGATCAATTGCTCATCCGCCTGACCGTCCAGGTTTTTCAAACCCAGTTTGTCTGCCTGCATCTGCCGCCAGGTCGCTTCAAACGTCTGGCCGTACACGTCCAGCGCGGCCTGCAAAGGCGCGGCGTCGCCCACCAGATCGAAAATCGCGTTGCCAAGCTGCATCACATTCCACATCCCGATCCGCGGCTGATTTCCATAGCGATAACGCTTCTGCCCGGCGTCCGTCGTGTTCGGCGTCCAGCCCGGATCGAATCCCTCCAGCCAGCCGTACGGACCGTAATCGATCGTCAAACCCAGAATCGACATGTTGTCCGTATTCATCACACCGTGCACAAAACCCACCCGCATCCAGTGCGCGATCATCACCGCCGTGCGCCTGCAAATTTCCGCAAACCACGCGACATACACATCCGCATCCGGCGCGTCTTTTGAGCCAAGAAGCTCCGGGAAATGGTGCCGAATCGCGTAATCCGCCACCACTTTCAGATTTTTAGAATCCTGGCGCGCCGCAAATATCTCAAAACTACCAAAACGCAGAAACGACGGCGAAACCCGGCACACCACAGCCCCCGGCTCAAACTCCGGATTGCCATCATAAAACATATCCCGCATCACCGGATCTCCGGTCAGCACCAGGCTTAAAGCCCGCGTCGTCGGCACGCCTAAATGCGCCATCGCCTCGCTACACAAAAACTCGCGCACCGACGAGCGCAACACCGCGCGACCATCCGCCGTGCGCGAATACGGCGTCGGCCCCGCCCCCTTCAACTGCATTTCCCAGCGCTCACCACGCTCATTCACGACCTCGCCGAGCGTAATCGCCCGACCATCCCCCAACTGCCCCGCCCAATTCCCGAACTGATGCCCGCCATAACACGCCGCATACGGCTCCATGCCTTCCATCAAAAGATTGCCGCCAAACACCTCGACGAACTCCTGCGTTTGCACCATTTTTTTATCAATGCCGAGCAGCTCGACAACTTCATCCGACCACGCCACAAGCGTCGGATCTGCCACCGGCGTCGGCTCAACCCGCGAATAACTCGCTTCATACACCTGCCGACGACGATTATCCGCCACCGCATCGCCCGGCAATTCTCGCACAAACGAATTATCAAAATTCAGCGTCTCGAACGCCTGCGTTTTCATCATATCCTCACTCCCTCTCACCGCTCCAAAACCATCGGCCCGCGATACTCGCCAGCACCACCTTCTGCAACTCGCTTTACCAACAAACAAGTCATAATACTTCGTCCATTTACCAGAACCTCATTTCCCCACCCAAACCGTTCCATGAACGCCTGATGTGAGCCATTATGGCACACCCAGCCGTTCATCGAACGCTCAACACGGCCCGCTGAGCCCCCACCAGCGTTCATCGAACCCCCGACATGAGACATGATGGCACAGCGACCCGTTCATCGAACGCTCAACACGGCTCGCTGAGGCCCCACGAGCGTTCATCGAACGCTCGACACGGCTCGCTGAGGCCCCACGAGCGTTCATGGAACGGTTAGAGGGGGGTCGATGGATCACAAGTGTTCAGCAAACTTCACCAAATCTCACCAATTTGAAGTTTCCGGGCGTTCAGGCTCCGCGGGTTTGCACATATCCGTCCACGCGGTTCCATCCCACCACCGCATTTGACGACTGTTTTCCGGGTCCACCATCCACCCCGCCGGCGGCATCGAAGTCGACGACGACTCGCCAAATCCCCCACCACCAGCCCCACTGAGCAACGCTTCGCGATTGGTTCTTTCTACATGAGCCAGCGAAAACAAATCCTTAAAAAACCCATCGGTCGCGCCTGCAATCGCGCGGTCTTTTCGGCCAGACATGAACAGCGCAATTCCCCCGCCGATCAGCAGCGCGCACATCATCAATTGATAAAAGCCCAGCAAAATTACAAACAACCCCAGCCCCTGAAATACCCGGTGGAAATTGCCATCCACACCATCAATCCGACGCGCCTCTCCCGGATTCGACGCCGAATAACCCAGCCGGACCTTCTTACCCACCCGGGGCTTTGGACCGGTGGAAATGGACGACGGAAAACGATACTCCTTCCCATCAACCCGATAGCCATAAACCGCCTTGTACATCCGCTGTTGATTGCCCTGATCGTCTCGATTCATATGCGATTGCGTATCGACAATCGCTCCCTGAACCACGACTTCATCATCAAACGGCTCTGGCTTAATAAAATGGCCGATCGTAAAAAACACGAGTCCAAAAGGGATCAAAAAAACGACCAACAAGATGCCACCACTACTCCCCCGGAGCCTGGCACGCATCCCCATTAGTCCTTCCAACATGAGCGCCACGCCGGCCGCCATCTTCGCAGCACCGCGTGCCGCCGGGTTCTCCTCCCAATTTGTTTTCCAGATAGCGTAGAGCCGCCCGATTCTGCCCATTGGTTTTCCTATCCCATCACAACTGCGCGATTGCGACGCACATAATCACTCTCAAACCATGCGAAACTATCCCATACGCGCGTCAGAATAACACATCTTCACCACAAATCATCCGCCCGATCGCCCCGGGGCGAACGCACCGATTCGCCAGTATCTGTGCGACATTCCGCGATTTCGATCATGGATATCTGTACATACAAGACCTCGCAGGACCATTCCGGCAGCGAAAGTGGTCATGTAAGACCTCGCAGGACCATTCCGGCAGCGAAAGTGGTCATGTAAGACCTTGCACGGCACGTTTAGCGTTTTTTCACGGAAAAACAGCTCACTCCACGAAACGTCTGGCTGCCTGGCTGAAGATCTTGATATTCTCAAAGACATGCCCGGAACGCGTGTTGCCCATCGCAAATTGCGTGGTCACTGCGAACCGCAAGACCGGCACATTTTGCGCGTGTAAATAACGAAGAAACGAGTCGTCTGGCAGGCTGCCAACATCACCGTCGACGACATCCAGCTCTCCTCGCTCGATCTTTACGATTTGCTCGGCGGACACTCCGAAATTCTCAATCCGATCTCCGTTTTCATCGGCTTCCACAAAGATCACCATCCCGAAATCACCCGACTCAATGAGTGCTCGCAGCGCACGTGCTTCGGGAGTTTTGGCAGGCGATGAACCAAAGTCCGTGGCTACATCGAAGTCATCGGCGTTGCGTGAAGACTGCAAAAAGATCCCGTCCGGATTGGCTGCCGTGATAACGGTTGCTTGCGTTTGCCGCCGATGCGGGCGCACGGATAAAAAGCTGTGACGGATGTGTTCGGCAACGTACAGAGCGTTTCTGTCCGAAGCGTCAATCCCCGCAACAACCAGCACCGGGTTGGCCGATACCGGACCCACACGCTCAGCGCGGATCGACAAGTTCCCGGCGCTACGCCCCATTTCCAGCGCCGAATAAACAGCGGATTGTTTCGGTGAAATCGCATCGTAAATCGAGAACTCCTGCACAGGCCGCGTAGCCTCCGCAGTCCATTCCGCTGCCAATTGCGTCGCCTCTTCCATCTGGGCGAGCTGCTCACCGGTATCAACCATTTCGTGATGATCGAACTCAACGGTTATCGTCGGGATCTGTAGATCTTCGCCGGCAAAACTGCCCAGTGATCCGTACATGCTGCCGATGCGATTGGCCGGAAACCCGGCAGCCGTCGCCATTTTTGAAGCCAGGCTTTCGCCCGGACCATCCCAGTCCAGCACGCCCACACAACAGTGAACCGAAATGAGCGCCGTCGGATCAAGTGCCACAACCGAGTCGTAAATCGCGACCGATTCGGGCTGCGTCAACGGCTCGCTTCCACCCGGTCCGGCCGGATTGAAGTTATCCGATGGAAAATTGCGATTCAGATCAATATCTGCACTATTATGACGCGAATTGATCGCAATCCCATCGGGACTGGCCGCGCCCAGATAAAAAATCCGGACGCCCGCGCGCTCCGCAAGTCCGCCCTGCAGTGGAATTCGCAGGCGTTCACCAAAGGTCACGGCCACGCGCTCATCGCCGTGGATCGCCGACATAATATAGAGGATCGGCCCGCTTTCACCGAACTCCTCCGCGACCATCGGGCGCTCATAATGCGTCGTTCCCAGCACCCAACTTCGGCCAATGGCTGGCCCCGGCGGCGCAACATCTTGCTCAACGCCGACGTCGCCATCGGCCTGACCGCCGACGTCTTCAATATCATTCCACGTGGCATCGGTTTCAGCCCATGACGGACCATCGTCGTCTGTACAACCGACCAGTCCAAAGACACAAAAAAACAGTCCGGCAACAATCGCATTGTATCTCATCGCACTCTCTATCATGCCGCGATTCAACGCGACTCAGCTTTATTATTGTGTGTAAAAACCGCGCAACATCCAATTTCTACCATACATGCTCACATCGTTCGAAGGCCCGCAAAGCAATCCTCGTAGTTGGTCTAAATGCCTTCACAATCGCGGTTTCGTAATCTATGAACACACACGATTTTGATGTCCGGCTGGCTTATTTAGATCAAACCAGTCAAAAGTTGCCTATTATACACCGTTTCACTGACCCAATGATTGACCAGGAGCGTTGCTTTGCGAAGATCTTGCCTTATCGGGCTCATCCTATCTCTTGTCTTTTCTAGCCCGGCGTACGCGCAAACCGCACCTGATGAAGTTCCTGCGCAAATCTCCGCCGAACCTTCCGAAGATCCTTCGGTTGATCCGGATCCTGCAACGGAACCGGTTGTGGCTGCGGCGCTCGATCCAGATCACCGCACCTTGCAACTCTTTTTGACCGCCAATATCGACGGTAACTTCGCGCTGCCGGACTGTCGCGAGGACGCCGCGGTAAGCGATGAAAACCTGTTTTATGCACAGCAAGCCGCGGTCTATCAGACGCTGCGCAGCCTGAGTGGAAGCGGTGGATTGTCCGCGCCGATTGCACTGAACGCGGGTGATTCGATTTTCCCCGGCCCGATTGCGCGTTACATGCTCTCCGAAGGGCCGCCCGGAATGCGCAATCTCGTGCAAACCATTGTGCAGATCCCCTACGAAGTGCATGCGCTGGGAAACCGTGAATTTAGCGTACCACGCAACGAGCTGCTCTTGTTTTTGCAAACAACGCGTGGCGTAAACCTTACAACCCAGGCCGCCAACATTCGTTGCGAGGAATTTGGCGGCGCCGAAGACATCTGCGACGCAGTCGGAACGATGACCGGTGGCCGGCCGTTCACCGTCGTCAACCGGGACGGTGTCCAGGTCGCGATCACATCCATCATCGATCCGCCCGCTTTTCAGGTCATTGGCCGCGAACAATCCGACGCACTCGAAGCACTGGAGCCGGTCGATATGCTCGGACCACTGGTGCACTCCATGCGCCAGGAAGCCAATCTGGTCATCGTCCAACTACACGTGCGCAACGCCGGTGCGGTCGAAAGAGCCCACAAACTGGCCAGCGAAATCCCCGGAATTGATGTCCTGATCGTCAACCATCTCTTCGAAGACGAACATTCAAAAGACGCGTTAGCATCCGGCTCCAAACCAGGCGCCGTACTACGCGCGCAAAACACCGGGACCTTCATCCTCAGCGCAGATTCCGGCCCACACAACGTCATTACCGCCAGCATGCCGCCACAACGAGAAACCGCCGAAATTCTAAAGTCCGTCGCGAAGTCCTATTGTGACGACTGGGGCCAGCCCATCGTAGAAAACGCGAAACTCGCTCAGCCCTTCATGCTCACCGATCTGCAAGAATATGTGCTCAATACGATGCGGTTTTCGACACGCTCCGAAATCGCACTTGTCAATCGCCGCGCGTTCCGAAATGAAGCCCAGTTTCCACTCCAAAACGAACTCACGCTCGCTGACATGCACACTGCCCTGCCCTACAACAACCACATGTTTACCGCCCACATCAGCGGCAAAGTCCTGGCCGGCCTTGGCTCCAAACTCGGCAAGGAACTGATCGCCACCGGCCTGACCGTGGTCGATGGCAAAGTACTGATCAACGGCCGGCCGCCCAACGCGGACCGTACCTACCGCGTCGCACTCAACGATTATCTGGCCGAAGGCGGCGACGGTGTATTTACCGCCGCTCAGCTCAACACGCCCAAGGTGTATCAGCCCAAAAAATCCGAAGATCCGCCCACGCTCAGCGCCATTGCGATCGATTACATCGCACTGGAACGCTACAAAAGCGGTGGTTCGATCTCCGATTCGCTATCGCCCACGGGCAACTTCCCCGATCTGTATCGACAATTTTTGTGGACACTCACCGGTTCGATCAACGCGTCCTATCAGCAAGTTAGCGTTTTCAATCCGGAAACAGCCCCCGATACCCCGGCCTATGATCAGTCTCAGCTAACCGTTAAGCCCACAAACCAGATCAACCTGGAGGGGCGAGTTGCGCTGGGCGCCGATAGCCGGAACCACGGCTGGGATAATGACCTGGTTATGCAGTTCGCAACCGCCCGGGTCACAGACGACGCCAATTCCGGATACCAGGAAACCAAAGACTTGATCCGGTACCGCAGCCAGTACCGCTACCAGGGACTGCGCGCAGACCTTGGCGGCCGCTGGTTTGTTCCCAATCCGCTGGCCGAAATCCAGCTCGAAACCGAATTCAATCGTCCCGAAACACGCGACTGGCTTCGCATGGACTTGCGCGGAATTCTCGGTGTGAACTTCACTCTGGCCGAGCCACTCGACTTCAAAATCGGTTTCAACGGTCGGCGAGATATCAATGCGCCGGATTCTGATCCCACATACGGTCTGAACGCAGGTTATAAATTACGCCGCATCAACCTGATCAATATTCTCGGCCGCCCGATTCAGTTTGAAAGTGAGCTCGAGTACTTTTTGAACGACATCGGCACCAACAATACCAACGAGCTTCGCAACTCGAATCGCCTCTACTTTGCCGTCTTCGATCAGTTTTTCTTCACCACCACATTCAACGCGTATTTGTACCGCACCGATGCGGTCGGCGAATTCGGAACCAATACCGAATTGATGATCGGCCTGAATTATCTGTGGGATATGGCGCGCCAGACTTTTTAATCTGCGCTGACTGAATCTGCACTGACCGACAAATTTCTCGCCTCAAAAAGCCCTGCCAAAATCACTTTTGGCAGGGCTTTTTTTCGATCCCAAATGAGGCAACGCCCGGGGCCGACCTCAATCATCTCCAGGCCCCGCGGGGGTTTCCTGGCGAGTAAGCCTGGGTGCGCGGGTTATTTTGGGTGCGCGTTTTTTTTATTTTGTGAAGAAAACGCCCTTGAGGTTTTCTGTCGTCGAAATCGGCGAGCCTTTTCGGTGAGCCGTGGCGCGAAACTGATAATACATGCCGGGATCGAGCGGGCCGCCATAGGCGATCTCAACATTATTATTGCTCTTGGTCAGTATAATCTCGTCTTGCGACCAGACAATTTCACCGAAGGCATCAAAAACGATCACCGAATACTTATCGGCATTGCTGATGGAGCCCCAGATGAGCGTTGGTTTTTCGGTGACTTGCTCAGGCAGATGGCTACCCGGCGATACGGTCGCCAATGCCGCTGTTACCTTAAATGACTGGCCCAGGATAATCTCCTCAGATTTTGCAGGCACGGTAAGCCGGACGATCTCGGTGCCGGAGATCCCAGTATCCGGATCGCGCACGAGCTCGTCGTTTTCAAAGCTTGCCAGAACTACATAATCGCCGGCAGGAACGCCTTTGATGGTCCACTCGCCCTGGATGTTGGGCACGCCGGTACGTGGTGCGCGAAGACCCGATGGCACTTCGCCACGCTCGGCGACCTCATCAAACGTCGAGGCGACGACAAGCACGACCGACGTCGCCAGACTACCGCTCGCGGCGACGATCTGGATTTGTCCGGTCACATCTGCCGTGCCCACATCGGATTTCAACAGATTTACGCCGCCCAGATCTGTGCTTTCGACTTTCGCATCGACCGGCAAAACCTGCACATCGGCTGCATAACCGCGCACAGTGTAATTACCGGCGGGAACATTGAAAATCGTGTAGTTGCCCTGCAAATCGCTCACTGCGCTGTGACCTTTCTGCCCGCTTTCGGCGACGACCAGCACGCCGGCCGAACGCCCGCCTGCGCGAACCTGGCCGGAGATTTCGGGCTGCCCGCGCTGCGATTCTGGCAACACAAGCAGACCGATATCGGTCAACGGCGTCGCGATTACCCACTTACCATCCACATTGGTTGCGGTCGAAGCATCGACCGGCAGCGCTGTCCGAATTCCGCCCGGAAACGTCTGATAATCCTGCGCGCTGGCCCGAAGCGAATAAAATTGTTGCACTGGCTTTCCATTGGCATCTCGCCGCGCCGGCACTGCAAGACGATAGGTGCCGTTTTCAGCCGAGATCGCCACATCACTTACGGCTGTCGCTTCCTGATTGAGCGCCAGTACATGCGCGTCTTGGAGTGCGGCCGCGGTTTCCAGATCAAAAACCTTCCCACTTAAAACGACCGGGTTAAAACACGCATGACCACCACTCTCACGCTCCGCACACGTAAGTTGCTGCTCGCAAAACCTTTCCCCGTTCGGCTCGCAGCTTTCTCCAAAAGCCAGTTCCTTATCATCCGACCCACACGCACTACTGCCAACAAGCAGCGCAGCTACAGCCAACAATTTAATCGTATGCAATCCAGTTTTTCTCATCAAACACCTCACTATTAGAACATTTTCGCCACGAAAGCCTGCTCACGAATTACCCATTATGTGCAGCAGCGATGACCGCTACGTATAAGCGTACACGACCTCACGTCTTTACTACTATTTGCGACACCAACGTTGCGTCTTTAGCATTCATTTTCCCCGACATTTTCCCGGACCACTGCGCAAAAACGTGCGCGCTCAGAAGATCTACTTCAAGCCATCGCATCACCCGAAACTTGACAAGCATTCTCAATCCACCTATACCATACCTGTTAAGTGGGCATTAGATGTTTTCCCGCTTCACAGATAGTGTTTTCAATGATTGAACGCCGAAAATACCGCCCTGTCGCAGGTATTTTGAACGAGGAGACGAAGATGAACGAATTTAATGCTCGAAAAAACTCAATTCTTGCCCGGGCCGCACGCCAGGCGCTGGTCCTCATGTTGATGTTCTTCATCATGGGCGCGTTCACTGCCTGCGGCGAAGCCGAAGACGATCGCGAAGTCACCGCAAAAGTTTTCCTGGAAGTCGATGATTTCGAATACCTTCGCAAACAGGGCGCACTTGTGCTCGACGTTCGCGGCAAAGACACATTTGCAGACGGCCACGTTCCTGGTGCTATCAATGCAAGCTGGCGAGACTTTGTGTATCCGGACAAAAACGGCATCGTTCGCGAGGAAGTTGAAGACCTTCAAAAAGCCGCTCGCGCAATGGGAATCAACGCAGATCAGACTGTTCTTATTTACGGTGACGGCGGCGTCAACGATTCATCGGCCGGCCGTATGTTCTGGACGCTAGAATATCTTGGCCACGAGAACGTCTATCTTCTCAACGGCGGTATCGAATCCTACAAACGCCAGAACCTGTACACGCAGGCCGGCACCACGACCGCCAAAGAAGGCACATTTACCGTTAATCTTCGTCCGGAAATTCGCGCGACGATGGCCGAGGTTAAAGAAGCCAGCGACAAGGGAGAACTCAAAATTATCGACTCGCGCACCGACGCCGAATGGCTTGCGGAACTGGAAAAAGATCCACGCGGAAACCAGCAAGGCGGCCATATCCCGGAGGCAATTCACTACCACTGGGAAGACGTCATGGCTGAAAACGGTACACTTCGCCCCAGAGAAGAGCTTTTGGCTGAGTTCAAAGCACTTGGAATCACTGAAGAATCTCTGACCATTACTTATTGCCAGAGCGGCGTGCGTTCCGGATTTCTGTACGCCGTGCTGAAATGGCTGGATTACAAGGAAGCCAAAAACTACGACGGCTCCTGGTGGGAATGGTCACAAAAAGACAATGAAATGCCAATCGTCAACGAACCAGTCACACAGAACTAAGTCGTCGAAAACCCGGCAACACCCAACATCCTAACGCATCATAAAACGAGTATATCCATGATAGTTCGCGCACATCACCCCAAGTTCATTCATCTGCCATTGCTGGGATTCATGATGGCACTGTGCCTGATGTTGTGGGTTGGTTGCGCGAACGCTCAGGACAAACAATCCACAAATTCAGCAAGTACTGCGCCGACCTTCGCGCGAAATTTTATCACACTCGAAACCTTCGAAGATCTCCGCGCGAAGGGCGCCACGGTTTTGGATGTTCGCGCACCCGCTGATTTCGCCAAATCCCACGTTCCCGGCGCTGCCAACACACCCTGGGAAGCCTTTGTGGACGGCGAAAAATCCGGCGAAATCAGCGCAGACGATCGCCGCCTCACCGTACTTTTACAAAACGCCGGCGTCCGCCAGAAACAACCCGTCATTATCTACGGAAACTGGAGCGACAAAAGCGCCTGGGGCGAAGAAGGCCGCATTCTCTGGACGCTCCAATATCTCGGGAAAAAAGACGTTTTCATTCTCCAGGACGGTTTCCAGGGATGGAAAAAGACAAATCAAGCCGTAAAAGACGTCGTAAAGCCTGAAACTGGCGATTTTTCTATCAAACGCCGCGAAAACCTGCGCATTTCCACCGACGAACTTCAAAAATTGATCGCCAACGAACCCGAAAATCTCGTCGTTCTCGACACCCGTGAACGCATTGAATACCACGGCGTTCCCAAATACGGCGAAGCCCGCGGCGGCCACATCCCCGGCGCACGCCACATGTGGTGGTATGATGTGTTTTCCAAAAACGGAAATCTGAAATCCAAATCCGAGCTCAACGCGCTGTTTTCCAGTCGTGGAATCTCCAAAGATTCACAGATCGTCGTCTATTGCACCGGCGGCATTCGCTCCGGCTTTGTTTTCACCGTCTTGCAGGCGCTCGGCTACAAAAACATCAAGAACTACGACGCTTCCATGTGGGACTGGACCGCGCACGACGACAAACCGCTCAACCGCATCAAGCAGTGAAGTCTGTCGCTTCGACAATGTTCGGATTTTGGCCTACGGAATGATCCGAACTTCCACCAGTTCTTCGATAACTTCATTGGCCGCATTTCCCGCCGCCGAACCGGCATTGGCGTCCTTCAAAACGCGTTTTACAATGCCCTTGCCCACCGCGAAATAACGTCGCTGTTCGCTGCGACGCAGATGTGGATCGTTCAAACCAATCGCTCCCGTCCCATCGATCGCAACGGTCGCTGTAAACGTGCCTGCCCCTGTATCAAGGCTGTGCCAGGCGTCGTCTACGCGAAAAACCCCCGTCTTATCGTGCTCAAGAACCACACCACTTCGTTTCCACGCAGATCCCGGCGTCAGTGGAAAACGAAAAATCGGCGTTTGCTGCTCCAGATACCCGAGCAACCACCCGACATTGCCAATATTGTTCTGACACGCGCGATTACACTGATAAATATGACGCGGCGTCAAAAGCCAGTGCTCCACAAAACGTGATAATCGCTGGTCGTTATACGTCCGCATCATCTTAACCAGCCGAATCGTTTCGTAACGATCGACCGATAATACCTCGACCAAAACCTCCGACGCATCCAACGCACCGCTACTTACCTCGGTCGGTCCGAGTTCACCGTATTCGTCGGGCGTTTTTATAGGATTGGCTAAGTCTTCCAAGTCACGGCTTGCGATATCCACCAGAGGCGGCGGAACATCCAGCGGATTGAGCGCAGCGCTTGCGCCAACCGCAGCATTGTATCGCCGATAACGCCAGAAATTACCGACCTTGAGCGGAAACGGATACTCCCGACTGCGCATCAACTCGGCCTTCAAATGCAAGCCCATTTCCAGCATCACCTGCAGTCGGTGATCTCCCCGAATCTCCGACCCGACTGCCAGCACGTACTCGCTTGGCCGCTCCGGATCTGCAACACGCAGAATTTTCGGAATCAACAACTCGAAAATCACATCGCTGTCCTTAAATCGCAACAGCAAGGCGTTTCCCCAGTATTGAACAACAACCTCCCCCTCCCTGGCCAACGGTCCATTGATCGTTCGCCCCTCGCCCAGACGAAAGCCCTCCAGCGTCAACAACCGCCCCAGGCCACCCTGCGAGGTCTCCGACGATTCTTCCACGCCGAACATCGACCAGGTTCCGACCGATTTTCCCTGCAGATTGTCGACAAACTCACGCGCTGCTTCCAGATCGACATGCACCAGCCCCGAATAAGCCTGCGGACGCACAAAAACATGCTCCCACAACTCCTCATTTTGCTCGATCAGCGCCTTAAAAATAGCATTGCCCAGCGCGTCACCCGTTTCAATCGGTGCAAGTGCCTGCGTCGGGCTGGTCTCAAGGTTTCCCCACTGACCGCCACCGACAGCACCCTCCGTCAACTGGCGCATCAACCGGCGCTCGCGCACAGCCACCGCTTCCGGCGTGACATTCGGAAACTCCGTATAGATCAACGGCTGCAACGGCTGCTCATCGCGCGCCGGCTCACCAGGCTCGGATACCGAACACCCACTCAGGCCCAGCGCCAAAATGCCAGCACTCGACAACCCCGATAATATTGACCATGTGCAACGAAAAGACATAAACGCCGTATTCTTATCCGAAAGACCGAATCCACAACCTGCTGCCGAACCAACAATACACGCAAAAGAAAAATTTGCAGCCAATCTGTAACGAGAAATCGCGACAAAACGCAAAAAAGCCACCAAATCTCGAGAGACTTGATGGCTTTTTGAAGCGGGGTGGACGGGATTCGAACCCGCGACCTCCGGCGTGACAGGCCGG
>JBEBSM010000047.1:0-14265 GCA_040394315.1 Lujinxingia vulgaris | reverse complement strand
AGCGGGCACGGGGGAAGATATGGTCGATGTGGTATTCGTGGCGGAAATCGTGGAAGGGGAAGAGGAGTGAGAGAAGTAGGAATGCTCGTCGATCGCCATAGGATACGTCGAGCAGGTCTTCGAGTTCTTCTTCCTCAAAGCGTAAACCTTTTCCACGTGTACGCATCGTGGATTCTATGGCTTCGACGGGGAAACTATTGGTGCCGTGCTCGTGTAATGTGGCGCGGATAGCGGTCAATGTCGTATCGAGTCCGCTGCCCCATATGCCGGTTTTTAGTAAAGATCGCGTCAACCAGCCACGAATAGCCTCTCGGTCGTTTTGGAAGGGAGTACTGATCAGGTAATTATCATCGAGCTCGCGCTGATAAAGCGAGTAGGCGATTGGCAAGAGAGCGTTATCAGCGCTGAGTGTCTGGCTCGAGAACCCAAAATCCGACACAAGTTGGACCGTCAATTTTAAAGCACGGGCGATGTTGCTCCAGTTGCTTTCTAACACAGCCATATTGGCACGGTTGAAGTTTGTGACTTTAAATCCGACGCTGCCGATATCGGTCAGCATGAGACCGGCTTTCAGGATGAAGTCTTTGGAGAAATTGAAGCCTGGGTGGGTACTGTTCAGTTCATCAACGAGGTTGTGAATTTCTTCTCGTGCATCAAGCGATTCCCACTGCGCAGTTGCGATTGAGAGTAGGAGATCCGAGTATGATAGTACGGTGCCGCCGCTGTTGGTTCGGATGAATATGTTAAGAACCTTGTCGAGGTCTTGGTCTGTTTCCTGGAAATAAGCGATGCGCTGTTCTTTGTAGACAACGTCGTGTAGCTGGTTGAGAATTGTGAAAGCATGTTCATTCGTAGCAAGGCCGGCGTCTTGAATGTATCTAAAAATTTCAGGTGCATTCTTAAATTTACTAATGTTCCGAACATGGAACCAATGATGATCTGTAGAGGTAGCCAGTGCACGCGCAGGGGTTAGAAAGCGAAAGTCATAGGTAAGTCTGCCTTCATTATCGTCGGCGGTTTGCGCAATGTTGAGATAGAGATGCTTTTTGGGGAACGCATGTGGGTTGTTCCAGCGCTTTCGTGAGATTTTTTCTGCATGGCTGCCACGTAGCCCAATATTAAGTGCGGTTAGTCGTTGCTGACCATCAAGTACTGCAGTTACGGGGTGACTTGTTGGCACATCGATAGGTGGACAGTGAGGATTCAGCGTTTGATGGTATTCTCGTACAAAGTCATAAAATTTATATTTGTCGATATTTGCAGGTTCGACGTTCCAGAAAAGGAATGAGCCAATCGGATATCCTTGCATCAGGCTGTCAAAAAGCCGAGCAATTTGTTCGGGACGCCAGACAAATTCACGCTGAATCGCTGGTAGCACGAAGTCGTGTCGGTGAATTTTATTAAGGGCGTCAGCGATTGTAATGGGTGTTTGAAAGCTCATTGATTTCCTTTTTTTTATTTTACAGGTTTGCATAGACAACGAGAGTCTGTGCAAACGTGTTCGCGGATGACATGGGCTTTGGTTCCCCCCATGCTTGGAGTTTCTTATAAGTTCTTTGGTAGCAAACTTAGGGCGGTGCTGTCAATTGTAATAGATTGTAAAGCCGGGAAGGCTTCACGAATGTTTCACGTGAAACTTTTGATGAGGAGGGGGAGGGCGGAGGCGATGGCTGGGAATCCGCCGTCTTTGGAGAGGGCTGCCTGGGCGCCGCGTTCGGAGGCGATGGCGTCGAGGGTGGCCTGGGGTTGGCCGGAGATGATGATGATGGGGATGGTGGCGGCGGCGGCAGGGAGTTGGCGCAGGGCGGTGATGGTGTCGTGGCCGGTGATGTCGGGGAGGTTGAGGTCGGTGACGATGAGGTCGATGGGGGTGGTTTCGAGGATATTTTGGGCGCCTGCAAAGTTGGTGGCGGCGTGGGTCAAATAGCCTTCGGCCTGGCAGATCATGGTGAGCATCTGGATGATGAGTTCGCTGTCGTCGAGCAAAAGGATGTTGTGTGACATGATTTAAGCCTTAGAGATCGCGTCCGGATGTGAGGAGCGCATCCATCATGGATAGGAGTTTGCCGCCGGCGATTTCGCCTTTGATGAGGTAGCGGTCGACGCCCACGGCTAGTCCGCGTTCGCGATCATCATCGGCGTCGAGGCTGGTGAGCATGATGATCGGCATGTGTTGCAGGGATTTTTGGGCGCGTACGGCGGCGGTGAGTTCGAGGCCGTCCATGCGGGGCATTTGAACGTCGGTGATGAGTAGATCGTATTGGCGGTGTTGTAGATGACGAAGGGCATCCTGGCCGTCGTGGGCCAGGGTGATGTCGAAGGGGCCTTCGGATAATACGAAGGCGATGGAGGCGGCGACGGTTTCGGTGTCTTCGGCGACGAGGATTTTCCAGGGTTGGACGTCGTTGCGGGAGGCTACGAAGGGCGCGATTTTGAGGAGTTCTTCGACGCGGTTGATGAGGGCACCGCCGCCGATTTCGCCTTTGATGATGTAGTCGGTTGCGCCGGCATCGAGTCCTGCCTGTCGTTCTTCGGGTTGGGAAAGACTGGTGAGCAAGATGAGGGGGAGGTGTTTGAGTTGGTCGTCGTCGCGCACGGCGCGGGTGAGTTCGAGGCCGGTCATGTTGGGCATGGCGACGTCGCTGATGATGAGCGAGTAGGGTTGTTCGCGTAGCATTTTCAGGGCGATCTGGCCGTCGTGTGCAACGTCCATGGCGACGTCGAGGTCGGCCAAAACGAAGCCGACGCTGGCGGCGATGGTGTCGATATCGTCGACGATGAGGATGCGTTGCTCGTAGTCTTTGATGTCGGGTTGTGCTGGTTCACCGTTGCCGGCGACACGTTCCAGAGCGGTGGCGGCGGATGATTCTGGTGCTTCGGCTTTTTCGAATTTTTCGGCTTCGGCTTCGGCTTGGGCGGTGGATGAATCGTTGGATGAATCGTTGGGCGGGGCGGCGCGCAAAACGGCGGACGGTGCGGTGGCGGTGGATGACGGTTGTTCGGAAAACATTGCGCGTGGGGCAAGTTCGGCCAGGCATTGGCGCAGGTCGGTGACGATGGTGGCGGCGGCGGCGGAATCGACGCGAGCGTCAGGATCGTCGGCGGCGTCGCGCAACAGAGCGAATCCCTGCATGAGGGTTTTGGTGGGCCAGATGCGGTCGGTGGCTTCGATGCGTGCCATGGTGACCATGACTTGTTCCATGGTTGCCGCGAGGTTGGCGATGTCGGTGAGACCGAGCATGGCGGCGCCGCCGCGGACTGCGTGGAGGTGTCCGGCGGATTGTTCGAGTGCGGGTGCGCTGTTTTGTTCGTTAAAAATCCCCATCATGGAGATGGAGAGTCCGGCCAGGCGTTTTTGGGCCTCTTTGCGGAAGGCGGCGATGAATTGTTGGAGTCCGGCAAAGGGGTTGGCGGGTTTTTCGGTGTTTTCTGGTTTTTCGGTGTTTTCGGTATTGGATTGGTCGTCGCTATCGGCGTGGGTGAGATAGTCGGCGATGCCTTCGATACCGTGGATGAGCGCGAGCAGGTGTGCGCGCATGATGTTGTCGCGCGGGTTTTCTGCGGACGTGTCGGTGGATTCTTTGGCAGGAAGGTTTTCGAGAATTGTCTGTAATCCGCGGCCGACATCCTGCAATCCATGCGCGAAAGAGCCGGGTTCGGCGGCGATTTTGGCGAGCCGTTTTTGGAGCGAGACGGCTTGTTCTGTAAGGTCTTGGATGTCTGGTCTGGGTGTTTGCATTACAACTTCCGAAAATGTTGTTGCAGGTACGCGGGGTCGCTATGTGGCGATTGAGCAACCAAAGGGCGTTGCATCATACGTTTTACGGGCCAATTGGCAAACTGGTTTTGCGTGTGGGCGGCGGACGTTTTAGCGGGGCGGAAGCTGGTCGGTTTGGAGGGCGTGTTCGACCCAGAGGCTGCCGGATTCCAGGGCTTCGAAGGTGGCGCTATGGATTGCGGCGACGATGCAGGCTTCGAAGGCCATGTCGTGGAGGTTGTAGTTGTTGGCGATGTGGACGTTCTCGAAGATACCTCGGTTGTTTGGACCGCCCTGGATTTCGAAATTTACGATGATGCGCCCGGCGGCGTCTGCGGCGCGGTTGTATAATTCTTCGAAACATATCTGGGTGACGCGGTCCACGGTTTGAATTGCGGTGCGTCTATTGACGTTTTTGGCCATGGTTTCGATGTGGCGTTGTTCGGCGGCATCGATGACGGCGTCGATTTTGGCTTCTTGTTCGGGAGAAATTTTGGCCATCCATCGTTGTTCTTGCCGTTGTTCTAGGGATTCATGTATGGGAGCTGAATTGTGCAGTTCCGCTTCTGAATCCTTGAGCGGACGCGCGGAGTTACGTGGGAATTGAGCGAACGGGTCGGCGTGTTGGAGCTGGGGTTGCCGGGCCTGATTAACCGAAGATTTTGCGACGGTTTTCTGGCTGGCGAATGCTTGCGGGCTGTCGGGTGCTTGAAAGGGCGCAAATGAGGAATCATCTGGAGATGTTTGGGGCGAAAATTCGGCGATTTGCTCTGGTGCAAAGTCTGTAGCGGGCGCTTGCGTGCGAAAAACGACGAAAACGACGACAAAAACCGCTAAAAGTATGGCTGCGGCGGTTATAGACAGGTGTTGATAGTTTGCGTTCACCGGTAGTTCCTTTAGACTGCACTTCGAGAAATACTTTTTACTACGCAAGACATTTGGTAATCTGATGGCATTTTCGAACGATTTTATCTCTCACGAGCTTGAGCCCGGCGAGTTGTTCTGTGATCGATATCGGATCCAGAGACGAGTTGCGGATGGTGGCATGGCATCGATCTACCTTGCGGTGGATGAGAGTACGCGTGTTGAAGTTGCGATCAAAGTGTTGTTTTCATATTACAGCGACAATGCGGTGATTCGGGCACGTTTTTTGGATGAGGGGCGCATCCAGGCGATGCTTCGTCATCCGAATATTGTGCATGTTTATCGGGTGGTTGCGAATCCATTATTGTGTTTCGTGATGGAGTTCGTGGATGGGGAGACGCTGGAAGACTACCTGAAAAATGTGGGCTGGTTGAATGACCAGGAGGTTTTGGAGGTCATGTTGCCGGTGATGTCGGCGATAGGACTTGCGCACAGCAAGGGTATTATTCACCGGGATTTGAAGCCGAGCAACATCCTGGTTCAGTCTACGGCGCGCGGTCTTATACCGAAAGTCATGGATTTTGGGGTGGCTAAGGTAACGTCGGGGCGGGATTTGACGGCGGCCGGAACGACGGTGGGGACGCTGCATTATATGAGTCCGGAACAGATTGTGGGTTCGCGCTCGATCGATGGTCGCGCGGATATTTATAGTCTGGGCGTGACGTTGTTCAAGCTGGTGACGGGTGAGGTGCCTTTTAATGCGTCGACGGAATTTGCGTTGATGATGGCACAGGTGGAGGCTGCACCGGTTGCGCCGAGTAGTATTCGGGCGGGTGTTTCGCCGCGCATGGAAAAGATTATTTTGCGGGCTTTAGAGAAAGAGCCGGCGAAGCGTTTTCAGTCGATATCTGAATTTACGTCGGCTTTGATGACGCTGGGCGACGATCCGAGCGTGATGGATACGGATACGATTTCGATTCCGCGCGAGCTGCTTGAATACGCGATGATGGCCGATGAAGTGGCGACAGATCGAACGGCTGAATACACGATGGAGCATCTATCGGCCGCCGGGATTTTGAGTGGTAGCACGGGCGATACGATTGAATTTGGCGAGCCAACGCAGGAAATGGCGTCGAAGATTCGAGAGGATATTCGGGCGGATGGCAAGACGCGCGTAGTGGTGAAGAAGGATGTTTCACGTGAAACAAATCTGAATGAAACGATGGAGCTGGACGAAGTCGATATTGATATCGATGAGACGATGCTGATATCGCGACCGGATATTGCGACACTTACGCGAAAAGATCGTGAAACAGCGAGTATTGCGGCGGCGGATTTGTTCGCAGAAATCGACGATACGCAGGCGACGCAAGAGATGGATTCGCCGCTTGGGCGCGAGGACGATCTTTTGGAGACGCAGGAGATGTCGAGTCGTGTGCGGGAGGAAGTGACGATTCCCAAAGCGGTGGGGACGGGCGCGATTTCGGTGCAGGTTGCGGATGGAGATCAGACGCTGGTCAGCAAGCGTTGGAAGGCGACGTCTTCACGCGGGGTTGTGGGGCTGGATCGTGGTGCGGATAGCAAAGAGGTGACTGGAATCCAGAAGCCGGAGAATACGGATGTGTCGGCGCCGATGTTTGCCAACGCGGGTGCTGCTGCACAATCTGCCGATATCTCGGGCGAACGCTTCCAGATTCGGGCGAATAGCAAGGCGACGTTGCGTGAGGGGATGATTGCGCCGGTTGCAGGATTTGCGAAGGGCACGACCGGTCTTGGCGCAAAAGTTGGGCAAGACCGGTTTGATGAGGCGGGTAATCTGGAGCCGATAACCAAGCCGGAGCGGCCGTCGGCTTATGCGCACATGGCGGCGAAGCTAGACCAGAGCGATGAGGTGGCTTCGTATTTGCGGCCCGAGGGTGGGCACACAAAACAAACGGCCACGGAGCAGGCGACTGGCGAGGCGGGGCGGATACCGCGCTGGTTGTTGATTGCGGCGCTGGTCGTGTTGTTTGGTGTGGTCGCGTTGTTGCTCGTGGCGGTGCTGACGTAGTTTGCACGTCGCCATGGCGTTGATTTACCAGTCGGATCGAAGGTAGGGGTTGGCGATGAGTTCGCGACCGATGGTGGTCTGGGGGCCGTGGCCGGAGAGGACCTGGGTGTTGGGTGGGAGTTCTTTGAGGCGGTTGAGCGAGCGCTTGATGTCGGCGACGTTTCCGCCGGGCAGGTCGGTGCGGCCGATGCTGTTGGCGAAGAGGACGTCGCCGCTGAAGAGGATGTTCTGGGCTTCGAAGTAAAATGCGATGCTGCCGGGGCTGTGGCCGGGCAGTAGTAGAACGCGGGCTTGCAAATTGCCGACGCTGATCACATCTTGCTCGTCGATGAATTCATCAACTGGTGGTAAAGGATTGAGTTGTAATCCGAACCTCATCGCTTGCATGGGCGCGGCGTCGTAGAGCGGCATTTCGTTTTTGTGAATATAGATGGGTGCGTTGGTTTCGGCTTTGATTTCGGACAAAGCTGCGACATGATCGATATGGGCATGGGTCTGTAAAATCTTTGAGATTTTGAGCTTATGATCGCGGGCTATTTTCAAAAGTCCGGGCGCGTCGCCGCCGGCATCGATGATTGCGCCTTCGCCGGTTTCGGGACAGCCAACGACATAGACGTTGGTCTGGAATGCGCCGACGGTGAGATATTCGATGATGATTTCTGCCTGATTTGCCACAATGAACTCCTGAAAATAAATCTTGAAAATGAATGCAGTGACCATGACACAACCCAGCGATCCTCGCCAGATCATTGAACTTGATCGATCTATTCGCCCGGCCAACATAACAGATTGTGGGGTGCAAAATTCCTTACAGCCACCTGCTGAGCGCAAGGAGGGCCGACGCTATATTGCGGTAGCCGGCAATATCGGCTCGGGCAAGAGCTCGTTGGTGGATTTTTTATGTCAGCGTTATGATATCCAGCCGTTTTTTGAGCCGAATGACGAAAATCCTTATCTGGAGGATTTTTATAAGGACATGAAGGCGTGGAGTTTTGCGAGTCAGATTTACTTTCTGTCGGCGAAATTCAAGTTGCATCTGGAGTTGGATGCGACGAGTCATAATGTGTTGCAGGACCGAACGATCTGGGAAGATGCGGAGATTTTCGCGGAGAATTTGTATCGCCGACGCTTGATGAGTAAGCGTGATTACAACACGTATCGGCAGTTGTATGAGGCGATTCAGCAGCAAATTCAGCCGCCGGATTTGATGATCTATTTGCGTTGTCCGATTCGTACGGTGCGCAAGCGGATTGCGATTCGTGGTCGGCAGATGGAGCAAAATATCCCGGTTGCGTATTTGCGTAAGCTTCATCATTTGTATGAAGGTTGGATCGCAAATTACTCGTTGTCGCCGCTGGTGATCGTGCCCTCGCATAAGATCGATTATTTGACGGACCTGGTCGATTGCCACGACATCATGACGACGATCGAGAAGTATCTGTAAATTTGTAAAACAGTAGCTCTGTAAAAAAAGGCAGAAGATGACGGCCGACCTGACAGTAAACGAGACGAAAATTCCGGAAATGGTTGCGGCCGTTGACCTTGGTTCGAACAGTTTTCACATGGTTATCGCGCGCGTTGTGAATGGCCAGTTGAAGGTTCTGGACCGTTTGAAGGAGACGGTTCGACTGGCCGGTGGATTGTCGTCGGACAATAGTCTGAGTGAGGAGGCGCAGGTTCGCGCGCTTGAGACGCTGGCGAGGTTTGGTCAGCGTGTTCATGGCATGGAGCCGGGCAGTGTGCGCGCGGTTGGGACGAATACGCTGCGAAAAGCGCGGAATGCGCGCGAGTTTTTGGCCTCCATTGAGGCGGCGCTGGGTCATCCGGTGGAGATTGTCTCGGGTCTGGAGGAAGCGCGGCTTGTGTATCTGGGCGTGGCCTACGATCTGGGGGTGGATGCCGAGCGGCGACTGATCATTGATATCGGCGGCGGTAGTACGGAATTTATCATCGGCAGCGGTCCGACGGCGAATCTGCGCGAGAGCAAGTACATGGGTTGCGTGGTGTTCAGTCAGCGGTATTTTCCGCTTGAGCAGATAACAGCCGAGGCGATGGACGAAGCGGTATTGGCGGCCGGCCAGGAAATTGAGTCGATGGTCGAAGCGTACAAAACCAATGGCTGGGATGTGTGCATTGGGACGTCGGGAACGACGCGCGCGATTTTGCAGATCTTGGAAGCGAACGGCTGGGCGCACGGCGCGGTAACATCGGACGGGCTGGATAAGTTGCGGCGGCGTCTGGTGCTAGATGGTGTGGCCGACGCGAGTAAACTGGCCGGGCTGGCCTCAGATCGTGCACCGGTTTTGGCGGGCGGACTGGCGATTTTGATCGCAGCGTTTGAGGAACTGGGAATCGAGCGCATGAAGCTATCGGACGGCGCGCTTCGGGAAGGTTTGATGTACGATTTGCTCAAACGAATCATGCATCAGGATATTCGTGAGCAGACGGTTTTGAATATGACGGCGCGCTACGGGGCGGATGCGGCACATGCGCGGCGGGTGGAAAAGAGCGCGCTTTATCTCTATAACCAGGTGAAGGTTGGCTGGGATATTGAGGATAAGAAGTTCGAGTCGATGTTGCGTTGGTCGGCCAAGCTGCATGAAATCGGGCTGGCGATTACGCATGCGAACTATCATAAGCATGGATCGTATCTGGTAGAAAACTCGGATATGCCGGGATTTTCTCATGAAGATCAGCAGTTGTTGTGGGCATTGATCCGAACGCATCGGCGAAGTTTTAAGCCGCATCGTTTTAATAACCAGCCAGGGAAATACGCGCGTCTGGGTCGGCGTGTGGCTGTGATTTTGCGGCTTGCGGTGTTGTTGCATCGCAGTCGTCGTGATGAGGCGATTGAAGAAATTGTAATCGCAGCACATGGTCAAAACATAGACATTACGTTTCCGGCCGGATGGTTTTCCGACCGTCCGCTGACCGAAGCTGCGCTTGAAGAAGAAATGATGATGGTGAAAGAGGGAGCTTTTGAGCTAAATTGGAAAACACTATGATGAATGGTTCGCGGCTACGTTGGTGTGTGTGTGTCGTGCTGCTTCTGCTTAGTTTGAGCGGATGTGGCCGGGAGTTTGATCCGGCCTGGCGCGTGGTTGATTTTCGGGTGATGTCGGTTAAAAGCGATCCGATCACGGTAAAAACCGGAGAATCGGCGACATTGTCGGCGCTTGTAAGCACGGTTCCGGGTGAGCAGATAACGTATGCCTGGAGCTGGTGTCCGATTCGAACGGCCGCGGAAAATCGTTATGAGTGTTCACTAAAAAGCGAAGATCTTGTGAAACTTTTTGGCGATAAACTACCGTCCGGGATTGATCCGGCGTTTTTTGATTTTGATCTGGGAACGGAACCAACTGCGGAACTGGTAAATATGTTGCCAGCGCCGATGTTGCTCGATTTTTGTCGACAACTGCAGCGTCAGTTGACCGAGGCCGTTGATCCGCAACTGGCGAAATTGTTGCCGGGATTTGATTGTAAACGCGGTTATGAAGTTTCGGTTCGGCTGGTAGCGACTTCAGCGGGCAAAGAAATCGTGACTGCGAAGCGTGTGACGTTGTGGACGGGCGCTGAGCAGAACAATGAGAATCCGCGGTTTGAACGCTTTGAGATCCGGCTGAAAAACGAATCGGATGCACGCAATGCAGCGACGAAACTGAGCTGGGTGAGAGCCGATTTGCCGCATGACGAGCAGTGGGTCGACGTCTCCGAAGATGCTCCGTTGGAAATCATACCGGGCGTTTCGTTTGAAGTTCGAGCGGTGCTTGAGCCAGACAGCGTGCAGATTTGGGAGCCGCCGGCGCCCGAAGGTTCCGATCGTGAATTGCTCGATCCGGAGCGTGAAACGATCGGGTATTCTTGGTTTACGACGCTTGGAGATCTTTCGGATTATCAAAAGGTCTTTTTAGAAAGCGAAAATACGCTGGAAACCGCCGGATCTACAAATATTGAAATATCTCGTGACGATTTGAAAGATTGTGTGCGTACGGACGACGTGTGCGAAGTGAAATTGTGGTCGATTGCACGTGATAGCCGGTTGGGAGTGGATTGGATTGGTCGTACGCTTGTGGTTGTCGAATAAACATCATGGAGAGAGCCTTGAAATTTCGTAATTTGGCCATCTTGATGTGCCTTAATTTGTCGTTTGTTTCGAATGTTTATGCGCAAACTGCGCAGGAAGTACCACCAGCACAATCATCTGATCAATCTGCGGCGGGCGGAGATATACGCGTGACAAAAGCTCCAAAGCTTGTCCGCGAGGTGGAGGCTGAATACCCGGAAGCCGCGATCGAAGCGCGTATTGAAGGCCGTGTTGTCATGCAACTCGAGCTGGATGCGCTTGGAAAAGTAACGGGCGTGACGGTTTTGTCTGGGCCTGGCTATGGATTGAACGAAGCCGCTCAGGCAGCGGCGTTGAAGTTTGAGTTTGAGCCGGCCGAGGTCAATGGCCAGCCATCGGCTGTGAGTTTTAGCTTTGCGATTAACTTCTCGCTGCCGATTTTGCCGAGTGATTTTGTCGGCAGTGTCCTAGATCCGGAAACAGGTAAGGGGATTGAGGGCGCGACCGTGTCCATCGTCTATACGGGCTCGGAATATGGCGGCGATTCGATCGAGGCGACGACCACGACCGATGAGGAAGGTTTATTCTTTTTCGGTAATGTTCCACCGGGCAATTATAAGGTGTCGTTGCGCCTGAGCGAATACCGTGACTTTGAAACCGACATCGATCTGGTGGCCGGCGAGGTCATCGAAGTTACGTATAAAGTTTCGGCGGAAGCGGAGAATCTGACGGGTCAGATCCGTGAGGCTGGAACGCGTAGTTTGTTGGCGGGCGTGGAGGTTGAAGTCGTCAGCGTTGATGCCGAAAACGAAACTCCGATTCGCACCGGATTTACCGACGGCGAGGGCAGGTTTTCGTTCCGTGGCCTTGATCCGGGCGAGTATTTTGTGCGCGCCCGGTCGACTGGATATTTGTCGTCGGCTTTTGAAGTCAAAGTACGTGCGAACGAAGTTACCGACGGCACCTATTATATCGAAGCCGAATACTACGACGAGTATACGATTCGCACGACAGCGAAGCGTCCGAAAAGCGAGATGAGTCGGCAGACGTTGACGCTCGATGAAGTACGGCGCGTGCCGGGAACGGGCGGCGATGTTGTACGCGTAATTCAGAACTTGCCGGGTGTAGCGCGCGCGTCTTTTGTGAGCGGGTTGATTGTGGTGCGTGGTTCTGCGCCGCAGGATACCAAGGTGTTTTTGCAGGGCGATTATGTGCCGCTGATCTATCACTTTTTGGGCGGACCGGCGATTGTGAACACCGAAATGGTCGAAGCGATCGACTTTTTCCCGGGCAACTTTTCAACGTATTACGGACGTTCAACGGCCGGCGTAATCGATTTGAAGACGCGTTCACCGCGAAACGATCGTTTTCACGGCCTGATCGAAGTCGACTTGCTCGATACATCGGTGATGTTTGAAGGACCGGTCAGCGAAAATTTCGCGGTCGCTGTTTCGGCACGCCGCAGTTATTTCGACCTGTTTTTACCGTACGTTTTGCCAAAAGACGGTCCGGATCTATTGGTTGCGCCGCGCTACTACGATTATCAGGGTTGGGTTACCTATCGTGGGTTTAAAGACAGCCTGGTCGAGGTTTTCATTTATGGTTCCGACGACGCCCTGGAAGTGCTTTTGCCCAAGGGAGATCCGCAGGGAAACCAGGATATTCAGATCACGAATCTCGGCTTGAAAAACACATTTCATCGCGGCCAACTTCGGTGGGAATGGTCACCGGCCAATTTGCCGATCAAAAACACGTTGATGGCGTCGTTCGGCCAAAACGTGGCTGCATTTGATGCCGGCGAGAATCTGTTTTTTGATCTGACGTACTATCAATCGCAGATTCGCGAAGATATGCGTTTGAAACTGTCGGAAGGTCTGACGCTTCGCCTGGGAGCGGACTTCATTCTCGGCAACGCCACCTACCTCTACAGCACACCGCGTGTCGGCAGTTCGCCGGATGCGGTTAACAGCCAGGGCGCGGGCATGCCGAATTATTCGGCCGACGGTTTTGAGGGTAATCGCAAAACTTCGGAAATGTTGCCGGCTTATTATGTCGAGGCAGAGTTTCGCCCGATTAAAGAATGGCTGATTATCCCGGGTGTGCGTGCCGACTACTACGGACCGATTCGCGAAACATCGATCTCGCCGCGAATTTCGAGTCGTTTTGATATTACACCGGCTGTAACCGTGAAGGGCGGCGTCGGATTGTTTACGCAACCGCCCGTTCCCGGCCAGGCAACCGAGGTGTTCGGTAATCCTGAGCTGACGTATGAAAAAACGTTGCAATATGCACTCGGTGCCGAATGGAAACCGGTCGATTATTTCGAGGTCGATTCCACACTGTTCTACCGCGATATGCAAAATCTGGTTGTGAACTCATCCAAGGTAACGATCGGTGACGATCCCGACGAACGTATCCCCGAAATCTTCAACAACGACGGCCAGGGACGCGCCTACGGTATGGAAGTGTTGCTAAGACACTTGCCACGCAACCGGTTTTTTGGCTGGCTTGGCTACACGTTGAGCCGTTCGGAACGCTTGAACCTCAAGACCGGCGAATTTGACGTATATGGCTACGATCAAACCCATATCCTGACGCTGGTCGCAGGCTACAATCTACCGTGGAATTTTGATATTTCCGGGCGCTTTCGCCTCGTAACCGGCAATCCCTACACCCCGATCACAGGCGGCGTCTTCGACTCCGATCAGAATCGTTATCGCCCGCTATATGGACCTAGAAACTCCGAGCGAAGCGATACATTCCATCAGCTCGATCTGCGCATCGACAAGCGTTTTGTATTCGATACGTGGGTTCTCGGCGTTTACCTCGACGTTTCCAACGTCTACTGGGCCGATAACGCAGAAGGACAGCGGTTCAACTACGATTATACAGACCAGGAGCCGGTTACCGGTCTGCCGATTTTGCCAACACTCGGCATCAGCGCGAAGTTCTAGGGCTCGAACATAAACCCACCTTCATCCGTTATCGCGCCATCCTCAAGCGCCTGGCGGATGATCTCAATGGCGCGATCTACATGATCGCGCCGGACCGAAATGCGCGTCTGACTGTGTTTTCCAACAGTGAACGGAAATTGAGCGGGCGCAAGCCCGCGCTTTTCGCATAAAACGCCGTTTTGTCGCAAAGTATCGATCAGAATATCAATATCGGTGAATCGATACGCATAATACAACTCCACGTACTCATCTGCGATAAAATCCATATTGTCTGTCGTATGTCCGTCCATATTTCATCTCCTGTCTCTGCAAGTCATTGATTTCGTTTCAGAAATGTAGCCAACGGCCCGGAAGTTTTTTCTACGCATAACGAGTTATCCTCGCTTATCACGTAGACGCTGCCTCAATATAACAAGCACGATCAAAGAAAGGTTCCCAAAAAAGCATCTGATGCAAAATAGGACTTGCATAATAGAAAATTACCACCTATATACTCTCTCAACATACGGGGCGTAGCGCAGCCTGGTAGCGCGCCTGCTTTGGGAGCAGGATGCCGCAGGTTCGAATCCTGCCGCCC
>JBEBSM010000046.1:0-14266 GCA_040394315.1 Lujinxingia vulgaris | reverse complement strand
AACCCAGCGCTACACCCACGTATCCATTGACAGGTTGATGCAGGTTTACGATGCTTCCCATCCACGAGCCAGAGCATCAAAATCATCCGACCCGAAAAGGCAGTCATGACTACTATAATGAGTGTTCGACGTGATGGAATTGTCGTGGTCGCCGGAGACGGCCAGGTCACGATGGGCGAGAAACTCGTCATGAAACACACCGCCCGAAAAGTACGCCTGCTCCACGATGGCCAGGTCATCTGCGGATTTGCCGGCTCAACGGCCGACGCCATGACGCTCTACGAAAAGCTCGACGAAAAACTAAAAACCTACAGCGGAAACCTCTTGCGCGCCGCCGTCGAGCTGGCCAAAGACTGGCGCACCGACCGCATGCTCCGCCAGCTCGAAGCACTGTTAATCGCCGCCGACACAACCCACACCCTTATAATAAGCGGCACCGGCGACGTCATCGAACCCGAAGAAGGCATCGCCGCCATCGGCAGCGGCGGAACTTATGCGCTGGCCGCAGCACGCGCGCTCGTGCGAAACACAAACTTAAGCGCACACGATATTGCAAAGGAATCGATGCGGATCGCCGCCGAAATCTGCGTATTTACCAATGATTCGTTGACGATCGAGGAGCTGCCCCGATCTTCGCAAGGCGAGTCCTGACCCGTAAGTTCTCTCGTTTAGATGTTAACAAAACCAGGCCGTACGTTGTCGCTTGAGCTGATTAACCGGATTTTACGATGCGAGATAAAGCGAACCAGCACAAATTCTCAGGTAGTTCGACCTCATTCGCGAACAATCACGATAATCTGACACCCCGCGAATTTGTCGAAGCACTCGATCGCTACATCATCGGACAACACGCCGCCAAACGCGCCGTTGCCGTCGCACTGCGCAACCGCTGGCGCCGCCAACAACTCGATGACGATTTGCGCGACGAAGTCATGCCGAAAAACATCCTCATGATCGGCCCAACCGGCGTCGGTAAAACCGAAATCGCGCGCCGAATCGCAAAACTCGTCCGCGCACCCTTCCTAAAAGTAGAAGCCAGCAAATTCACCGAAGTCGGCTACGTCGGCCGCGACGTCGAAAGTATGGTCCGCGATCTGTTAGATCTCGGCATCAACCTCGTAAAAGCCGAAGCCGAAGACCGCGTCGAAGACCGCGCCCGCGAAATCGCCGAAGAACGCCTGCTCGACCTGCTCGAAGAACACGGCACACACAGCGCACCGCTTGATCCCGACGACGCCACCAAAAAGACATTTATCGTCTCCAACGAAGGCATCGTTCAGAGCGACGACCGTTTTAACGACCAACAGCCCCGCGACAAACGCGATCGTCTCCGCATTCGCCTGCAAGCCGGTGAATTTGACGAGCAATACGTCGAATTTGAAATGGCTGATAGCCACAACCCCGTCATCGAAATCTTCTCCAGCCAACAGGGCATGGAAGAAATGGACATCGGAAACATGTTCGGAAATATGTTTCCCAAACGACGCAAACGAAAGCGCGTAAAGGTAAAAAACGCACTCGAAATGCTCATGCAAGAGGAAGCCGCCCGACTCGTCGACATGGACCAGATCATTCAGGAGGCACTTTATCGCACACAACAAAACGGCATTATCTTCCTGGACGAACTCGACAAAATCGCCGGTCGTGAATCTTCCCACGGCCCCGACGTTTCCCGCGAAGGCGTCCAACGCGACTTGCTCCCGATTGTCGAAGGATCGTCGGTTTCCACAAAATACGGCATCGTAAAAACAGACCACATCCTGTTTATTGCCGCCGGCGCGTTTCACGTCGCCAAACCATCCGACCTAATCCCGGAACTACAGGGACGATTCCCAATCCGCGTCGAACTGGAAAGCCTTACCCAGGATGATTTTTTACGCATCCTCACCGAACCCAAAAACAGCCTGACACGTCAATACGTCGAACTTTTACGAACCGAGGGCCTCAATATTTCTTTCGACGATGGCGCAATCGCCGCTATCGCTGAAATGGCCTTTCGCGTAAATGAGAATCTTGAAAATATCGGTGCCCGCCGCCTGCACACCATCATGGAAAACGTTTTCGAAACGCTAAGTTTCGATGCGCCAGAATTAGGTGGCTCTGAATTCAGAATTACCGCAGAATACGTTCGGGAACGATTGGAAGGCATTTTGAAAGACCAGGATATGAGCCGCTATATCCTCTAATCACTATTATATTTACGATTTCATAGTTTTTATAACGATCGCACGTCATTTCTGAGATAAATATGTCTAAATCAAGCCAAGAACTCCTCGCCCTGGCCGCCCTTCACAACTCGCCAAACTACGCACCGGCCCCGGTTATTTTCGAGCGCGGCGAAGGCGTCTACCTCTTTGACACCGAAGGCAACAGCTACCTCGACTTAACCGCCGGCGTTGCCGTCAACTGCCTGGGCTACAATCACCCCACACTCACCAAAGCGATTTGTGAACAGGCTCAAAAACTAATTCACGTCTCCAACCTCTATTATTCAGTCGAACAAATCGAACTACTCGAAAAACTCTGCGCCCTGAGCTTCGCCGACCGCGTTTTCTTCTGTAATTCCGGCGCCGAAGCCAACGAAGCCGCACTCAAACTTGCACGCCGCTACCAGTTCACACTCGGCCAGGGCGCACAGCGCAGCGAAATCGTCAGCACACACCGCTCCTTCCACGGCCGAACACTCGCCACCGTCACCGCAACCGGCCAGCCCGCCTACCACGAAGGATTCGAACCACTCGTCGCCGGTTTCGTGTACGCAGAATACAACAACATCGAAAGCCTCAAAGCCCTGGTCGGCCCCCAAACCGCCGCCGTTATCCTCGAACCCATCCAGGGCGAAGGCGGCGTCAAACCCGGCACGCAAGAATTTTTGCAGGCCGCTCGCGACCTGTGCGACGAACACGGCGCCTTGCTGATTTTCGACGAAGTCCAAACCGGCATCGGCCGCACCGGCCACCTGTTCGCCTACGAACATTTTGGCGTCATACCCGACATCATTACCCTGGCCAAAGGCCTTGGCGGCGGCGTTCCCATCGGCGCAATGCTTGCCACCGAACGCGTCTTCACCGGCTGGAAACGCGGCAGCCACGGCAGCACCTTCGGCGGAAATTCACTCGCCAGCCGCGCCGCTCTGACTGTCCTTTCACTCGTCGCAAACGATGCGTTCCTCAACAACGTCCGCGCCCAGAGCGAACGTTTGATGAATGGCCTGCGAGACATCGCCACCCGCCATTCTGTCATCAAAGAGGTTCGCGGCGTTGGTCTCATGCTCGGCGCAGATTGCGGTGAACACGCCAGCGAACTCTCGGCCGAAGCACTCAAACACGGACTGCTATTGAACACCGCCGGCGGCACCATGCTACGTCTTGTTCCACCGCTGATTTTCACCGACGCCGACAGCGACGAAGCGATTGTTCGCCTCAATAAAACCTTTGATTCATGGGCTGAATCGACGTCCTCAAACTGACTCCGCGCTTGTAAATACAAGATACGCAACGTATGATGCCGACGAAGTACATTTCTTCACAACCTTCTTCGAAATCACTATACCCGTGGCGATCATGACGGTGTTCGACGATAATTCTACTCCGGAACTCAGACTCAATGTAGACTTTTCCACGTTGGCTGCTCAGCCAACACCAGAAGAGTTTTTCGTTCTGTCACGTGTAAACGGACAGTTAACCATCGCACAACTCTGCGGCGTTACGGGTCTGGGACGAGAGAAAACTTTACTCGCCCTGGAAAAACTACGCGATGTCGGGCTGTTGAAGCTATCGGATACAACCGACGATTCCAGCCCTGACATTTCGGCCGCTACAGAACAAAATTCAACCGAGCCCGCGCAACCTCCGCGAACCAAGGAACCTAATTACACGTTCCTTCCCATTTCGCTTGATGGTTTTGCCTTCGACGAAGAAATTCTTGCCCAGCAAGTTGAAATTGACGAAGCGATAAAGCGAGAAATTCTGTACGTATTTGCACAACTAAACGACATCGATCACTACCAACTTCTGGGCGTCGACAGAAAAGCGAGCAGAAAAGAAATCCGCAATGGTTACTTCGCCCTAACACGGCGATTCCACCCGGATCTATTTTTCCGCAGACTTCTTGGCGATTATGAAGTCCGGATCGAAAAACTGTTTCAGCGCACCGTAAAGGCCTACGAAACACTGTCGCACCCCAAAAAACGCGCGGCCTACGACGAAACGCTAGCCCAGTCAGCCTCATCGACACCAACATCTTCGTTAACATCCGAAACACCCAGCCAACCCGAATATGGGGAAACCGCTCAGGTCGAAAAGAAACGAGACATGGCGTTTACCATTCTCGTCAATCGTGCCGACGGCCATGCATCACAGGGGGACTGGAATCGAGCATGCGAAGAATACAAAAACGCACTACGCATCAAACGCGATTTAGATCTCGCCTTGCGTGTCGCGCGAACTCTGCTCGATGCACGTACCGAGAACGAACAAGCCTTTGTATTTGCAAGCGCCGCTCTGAAAATGGAGCAAGATTGCATTGACGCCCTTCTGATTTTAGGCGAATTATATCAGGTGATTGGCGCGCATGATGACGCGCTTGCTCATTATCGTCGTGCTCAAGAGATTGCACCTTCGCGCTTAGATATTCAGCAGCTCATCGAACAATTGAACTGCTAGAATGCACATCGCACCCTTCTCTGGTAATATTTTTTCTGACTAACAGTCACCAGTTTGCCAGAACATGCCGTCAGGATCTGCAATTATGGAACGAATTATCGGGATCGACCTTGGCACGACGAACTCATGTGTAGCCGTAGTTGAAAGTGGAACGCCACGTGTAATCCCTAACAAGGGTGGCTACAAAACGACGCCCAGCGTAATGGCTATCACGGAATCCGGGCGACGACTCGTCGGTCAAATGGCCAAACGACAGGCCATCACCAACGCACGCCACACCGTATTCGCTTCCAAGCGTCTCATCGGCCGCAAGTGGAGTTCACCCGAAGTTCGTCATTACCTGGAAACTTCCGCCTTCGAAATTGTACAGGGACCGCACGAAGATGTTCGCATCAAACTGCGCGACAAAGAGTACAGCCTGCCCGAAGTTTCCAGCATCATTTTACAGGAAATGAAGCTCATTGCGCAGGAACACATGGGCGATGAACCGCTTAAAGCGGTCGTCACCGTTCCCGCATACTTCAATGATGCGCAGCGCAACGCCACCAAGGACGCCGGCCGAATCGCTGGCCTGGACATCGTACGCATCATCAACGAACCCACAGCCGCCGCACTCGCGTTTGGTTTTGGCAAGCAACTCGATGTTACCGTCGCGATTTTCGACCTGGGCGGTGGAACTTTCGACATTTCCATTCTCGAGATTCAGGACGGCGTTTTCGACGTACTCTCCACCGCCGGCGATACGTTCCTGGGCGGCGAAGACTTCGATGCCCGCATTATCGAGCATCTCGCTTACCAGTTTGCGCGTGACCATCGAATCGACCTACGTCGCGACGAAATGGCACTCCAGCGCCTGCGTGACGCGGCAGAAAAAGCAAAAATAGAACTCTCCACAATGAACGAAACCGAGATAAGCCTCCCCTTCATCTACACCCTCGAAACCGGCGAAGCACTTCACCTTCAAACAACGCTGACGCGTGATAAGTTTGAAGAATTAGTTATCGATCTCGTCCAACGCGCCATCAAGATCTGCCAGGCAACACTCCAGGAATCTGGTCAGGATGTCACCGATATCGACGAAGTAATTCTTGTTGGCGGAATGACACGCATGCCGCGCATTCAGCAAGCAGTCAAAGAATACTTCGGCAAATCACCCTCCAAAAGCGTACATCCCGACGAAGCTGTCGCCCTGGGCGCAGCCGTTCAAGGTGCCGCACTGAGCGATGGCTCCAACGACGTCGTCTTGCTCGACGTCACCCCCCACAGCCTCGGCATCATGGTCCATGGCGGCGGTTTCGAAGTCCTCATCGAAGCGAACTCCACCATCCCAACCAGCCACAGCCACATCTTCACGACCGTACGCGAAAACCAGACTTCGGTAAAAATCGTCGTCCTACAGGGCGAAAGCTCAAACGCCTCCGACAACGAACTTCTCGGCGAATTTGCCCTGAGCGGATTACGTAGCGCCCCCCCTGGCGTTGTTGAAGTTGAGGTTTCCTTCGAGATCAGCGCGGACGGCATCGTCAGCGTTCAGGCACGCGACCTCGAAACCGGAAAGGAACACTCCATCACCGTCACCGCCACCAGTGGGCTGACGGAGGAAGAAATTCAGAACATGATCGAAGAAAATCAGGATTACCTGGTCGAACTTAAAAAAGGAGAAACCGTCGAGGAGCAGCGCGCTTCTATTCGTCGTTTGATTCGAGAGTTCGAACGTTACGCATCGCAAAAAGACGGCGCTGCACCTGGCCACTCCGCTATTTCCGAACAACTCCGCGCTCACACCGAGCTGGCCGTCGAACAAGCCAAGAAGTCGTTAGAAAACGACAACTTAGAGGCGTTAGCATCTACCAACGACAGCCTTCACCGCGCCATACAAAGCTTCAAATCGATGATTCAGCAAGCCTGAATTACGCATTGAGTATTTTTTCTATCTTGCACTTTTTGTTGCAATCGCCTTTCGTTTCAGGTCGACGCTCATGAGCAACGCACCAGACAACAGCAACCTGCAGTCACGATTGCTCCTGGTTGGGGAAGCACTACAAGCGAATGACGTTTCTCTTGCTCTTGACCTACTTCTTGATATCCGGGACACCGGATTCGTTAACAAGGATCTCGATCAACACATTCAAACCCTGCATGAAAACTCGGCCAATACTGCTGCCTATCCTGAAATCATTCCTCCGATAACAGACTGGATAAACGCTACCACGGAGCTAATGCGACGTACCGGCGCTGATGATTTTGAGCAAATCGAGCACGTAGGCCCTGAGGTTTTCGATTTTTCCTCCCAGGACTTCGTCAGTTTCGACGTTGAGTCCGTGGCCAGCAGTCAACACCTGGAAGCATCGCTCGACCTTGCTTCGTCCATTGATCTGGATTTCAATTTCAATATAGAAATCGGCGATGTAGGTAGTGATGAATTAGAATTCGACTTCGATCTAGCCTTCGAACAGGACAATGAAGATTCCGATGACGACGACATGGACTTCAATTGGATTAACGAATTCGATAACTCTGCAAATCTCGCGCCCCCAGGCGTAAACTCGGACGCCGGATTCGACACATCCACGCTCGCCAGTAAAACAGCCAAACGTTCACATCAACAAACCCCGATGAATCTCGCGGCTATCCCTAACCCGTTCCAAAACAATGCGAATACACCCACCAGGAAGCACAACATTGACATGGAATTTCGTGAACCCACGAATATCTTTGCCGATGCCGCGCCTACGTATTCGCAATCAGTCGGACAAACCAACCAGGGCAGCGATCTGGATTCGCTTCTCTTTGAAGAAGAGCTTTTCGCGCAAGCTCAGTCCCTAGCAGCGGACGACGACTTTGTAGATAGCAACGAAGGCAAGCCGTTATACAGGGGTGAACCACTTAGAAAGTCGCCAACTTCAGATATTATCTCACCGCCAGACAGCGTTTCTACTCATTCGACTGACATGCAAGTTGGCCACGAACCGACGAATCCGTTTGCTCACGACGCACCCACCGGAGTCGGCCAACCAAGCTTGAAGGACATGTCCGACACGCCCCGCGACGACGGCACCACGATTCTTCTACAACAGGTCCGAAAACTCTACGATTCGGGTAAGTTTCAATCCGCGCTTGATATCATCGACAACGTCTTAGCGCAGGCCTCGACACCCGAAGCAGAGCTTCTCAAACAAAACATCGTTCGAGAACTTGAGCGTCAGCATCACGACCGAATAGGCTCGCTCAGCCGAGTTCCTACCCTTGGAATTCCCTTAAACGAGCTTTCACACCATCAACTCGATCATCGAGCCGGCTTTATCCTCAGCCAGATCGATGGTCTTTTAAGTTTTGAAGACATTATCGATATGAGTGCCATGTCTCGGCTAGAAACGATGAGCGTGCTCGCAGACCTCTGTGACCGAGATCTGATCATAATTCGCTAAGATTCAACGCTTCCGCATACAAATGGTGGTAGCAGTTTTTCACTGCTACCAAAACTCGCTTCCCCTCCCGCCACACCGCTCATGCACTGCAATCCAGGCAGAGCGGTCTAGCAATATTCAGCTATTTTCCGCGACTTTTTGCTGCCGTTCCGCCGCAAGGTGACGAGCCTGTCGTGCGGGCAGGCTGCGATCCGAGGAAGAATCGCTCGATACCAAACCTTTCGGCAAATACACCTGGATAAAGGGTGGAACGTCCTTACGCAATCCGCCCTGCTGATAATCCGTAAGAATGGTTTCTGCGACGAACATTCTCTCAAGTCCTCGTACTTCCACGAGATATTCGAAAATGAACTCTGCTAATCGCTTCAATGCGATGGCGTGTGTCTTGCCGGTTTTCTCATACAGCCAATCGCTCCATGTAAGAAACCCCTCAAACGGCGACTCGTCGCCCCAGAGCAGAGCCGTCGATTGACCGAAATTACCGCTGTTCGCGACCATGTCCCAGTAGCGAGAAAATCTACGCAAACGCTGCATCGTCGCGTAATCGATGAGTTTCGTACACAATATCTCGTACGGTGCATACGGGCTGTACACCATTCCCCACGGTTCGTTGTGGCGAGCAATGGGCGTACCGCGTAATAACTTGAGAATACCCACCTGGATTTCTTGAGGATTTAACGCGATGAGTTCATCAAAACCGCGTCCAAAACTCTCCATATCTTCACCGGGTAAACCCACGATGAGATCTGCATGAATGTGAACGCCGGTATTTTGTCGCAAATAGCGGAAGTTATCGGCGAGTTTTTCGTAATTCTGACGACGGCTGATTAGCTTGGCAACTTCGACATTAAACGTCTGAATTCCAACTTCAAACTGTAGAGCACCTGGAGGAAACTCGGCGATTACATCGCGGAGTTCTTCTGGCAACCGATCCGGAACCATTTCGAAATGGACGAAAAGTTCGGGAACATATCGATCCAGGAAAAACCTCAAAATCGCGGTACTTACGACAATGTCGAGATTAAACGTGCGGTCGACAAATTTGAAATGACGCACGCCCCGCTCAAAAAGGTCTTCGATTTGGGCGAGAAACTCCTCAAGAGGAAACTTCCGAACGCCTTTTGCGAGCGATGACAAACAGAATTCACAACGAAATGGGCAGCCGCGAGATGCCTCCACGTAAATTACACGATGGGCAATATCTTGAGCGTTATACAACGAGTAAGGCGCGACCAACTCTTCCGCTTCTGGCTGTCGACCACCGATAATTTTTGCAACCGGTTCATGACCATCTAAAAGGTCCTGACAGACCTCTGGAAACGTCAGATCGGCCTCGCCCTGGATGATAAAGTCGGCCAGCTCACAGATTTCCTGTTGGTCGGCTTCATGGCTGACCTCCGGGCCGCCCAGAACAATTGTCAAATCGGGCTTTACACGCTTTAAAATCGCCACGATCTCGCGGGTCTGGTCCGTGTTCCAGATATAGACGCCAAACCCAACAATTTTCGGTTCTTGTTGGAGAATTTTCTCGACAATATCGATTGGACGCTCGGCGATTGTGAATTCGAGTATTTCCGCACGCTGCTGCAGCGTACCGAGGTTTGCAAACAGGTAACGTAGCCCAAATGAGGCATGGGCGTAGCGAGCGTTAAGCGTGCAAAGAAGGATATCGGCCATGAATTTTCAACTACTTGGACGAGGTAAATTACCGTCGTGTGATCTGATTTTTATCTAAAGAGCAGCTCTATCTTACGCGCGACGAGCCTACTCGAACTGATATCATGCGGCATTGAAAATGTATATCCAGGCGGTTTTGTTCCGACACAAAAGAAGCGCCGCATTTCGAAAACAATTCGAAACGCGGCGCTTCAAAACGAACCTATCGTGGCACTTCACGTTACAGCGTCAGATCACGTTCTCAATCTGGCAACTCGCCGTTCGTACTTGAGCAGGCGGGATAGACTGTTTCCGGCGAGAACACACCACCAGGACAGGTCACGTCCGTTTCGTCCCAGTAATATGCTGAACAAAAGAACTGAGACGGCCAGATAGGATAGCATCCCTGGATGCGATTGATTTCTCGTACGCCAGGCAGGTGATGAAATTGTTTACTCTCTGCGTCGTAGCATTGCATCTCGATATCCCAGTTCGCATAGAGCGGAAAGGCGAGCTTTGCGTGTGAATCCTTGCCCACAAAGTCCTCGGCGCGAACCAGGTCGCCGTTGTCGAGGTGAAACTGGTCGTAAACCGATACTTCAAACTGGTAGTCGCCATTCCACAGCGGCGCAATATGCAAGCATTCGGTTACATGCCCATTTTCCTCGGTACGCGATTTCACAAAGTAGCGATCAATAATCGCGTTATCAATTCCACCGTGTAGTTTCTTCCCGCCGGTTTTCTTCCAGACAAATTCGATAGGATCGTTGTCCGGATCGCTGGCGGTTGCACAGATAATCGTTTCCTCACACTCGTAAACGAACTTCGATGGTGCGTACGTCAGCCCTTCCACAACCGGAGGATGATTGAGCGCTCCCACGACGTCCAGGGCGCCACGTTCTGGTCCATTACACTGGCTGATCAGCAAAATTTCAGTCGTCAGGCCGTCGTAGACCTGGACGTTTCGCGCGAACGCCTGACTACATTCCGTACAAGACGTGCCATTTTCATCCACCGGGGTCGCTGCAATGTGGTAGCAACCCGCATCGAGAACGACAAAATAGTCCGAGAAAAGATGCGCTGAATTCTCATCCAACGGTCGATTAACGAACTCTGGAATCATTCCAGGACTCATCAGATCTTCCAGATCCTTGATCTGATTAAAAACGATGTTTTCGTTCGGATTTTCACATTTAGCGATCTGAAAGCGGATACCGTACACGTTCGTGTCACCCAAGGTATCCATTGTCAGCGCAACACCGGTCGAACGTGTTTCCTCCTGTGCTTTTGACGTTTCTGAAGTTCCATCACTCGTCTGAAACCCACATGCTGAAAGCATTACACTACAAGAAACTGCCCATAAAAAACGAGATCTCAAATTCATTATTAGGCTCCGAAAACATTCGATAATATAGACCACACCCCACAACAACTCTTTGTACATTTGCTGCATTGTTTGAATATAATCAGCAATACACAACTAGCTATAGCAAAAAAAGACCTGTTCTTTATGAACAGGTCTTTTTCACGACAGCTACGTACATCCGGTTACAACTCAACTAACTTTAGTTGTTTTTGCACCAGTCATCCTGCTTCCCACAATCCAGGAGCTTATTTGTATTGTATTTCTCAAGATAAGATCCCAGGTTGACGGCTTTCGTACGGTCTGCACTTGGATATTTCATCTTCTTACATTGGTTCAACAGATCGCCTGCTTCAGCAACTTTAGCCAGAAGTGTCGGCGAAGTAGGTCCGCCATTGGCCAGGTTGAGTCGCGCTGCGATATATTGGTAAGCCAGAATATAAAATGCGTCTCCCCCGGCTGGAGTCTTCAAAATATTCAGCCAGGTTTTACCGCACAGATTCGTGTCTTCACTGATTGGCCATGGAATTTTCTGCGATGGGTTTTTCGCATATTTATTGTGATTCTTCCAATATCCCTGGGAGTGAGGACAGGTCAGTTCTACTTCGCAGTCAATTTCATGACGGTTGTCGTCATAGCAGCGATCGTCATAGCACTCACTCTTGTTGCCCTGCTTGTCGTAGCAATATTCCTCGCATTCGATTTCATGACGATTTTCGTCGTAGCAATGATCTTCAAGGCATTCGGTTCTATTACCTTGCATGTCGTAGCAATGTTCTACGCACTCTTCATTATCACCACCGATAAAGGTGCCATTTGGCTCATAGCATGGATCGTCACAGCTAACATAAAGTGGGAATCGAAGCTTCGCACGGGAGTACACGTCGCCGTATCCATTAAGCTGGAACCACAGTTCTGCACGAATCAACGAATTGCCGTTGTTGCCGCCGGACTGTACAGGCACCGCATCCGAATGAAACATGTCATAGACAGTCAATTCAAACTCATAACCTGCGCTACCATAGGGAAGTTTAACCTTAACACACTGCTCTTCCCATCCATTTTCGACTTCATGTTTGATCACTTTGGGGCCATATACCACAGGATCGCCACCGACCTGCTTCCATTCAAACTCAAGCGGATCGGAATCCGGATCGCTGGCCTTCGCACACAACACGACATGTGGATATTCCTTACCTTCTCCACACGTAATAAACTTCGACGGATGATAATTTAACACTTCGATAATCGGCGGATGATTCAACGCACCCACAACATCCAGCGCTCCGCGCTCGGGGCCTTTACACTGACTGACCATCAAGATTTCGGTCGTCAGCTGATCCACAACCATCACATCCTCGGCCGACGCCGATGCGCAGTCAGAAGAAGCGTCACCATTCGCTTTTAGTGGCGTGATCTTCACGTCATAACAACCTGCCGGCAATACGACAAAATTATCCGCAAATATATGCTGCGAATCCTCATCAAACGGCTTGTTTTCAAACGCAGGGATCATCCCCGGAAGCAACAGATCTTCCAACTTCCGGTCTGCCGTATGAACCAGCCCATCACCGCATTTCGATATTTCATAACGCATTCCGACAACGTCCGTGTTGCCCAGAAAGTCTGTCGTCAACGCCAGTCCACGCGACCCGTACTCTCCCGAACTCGGACTAACCGGGCCGTCTGTCGACGCATCCGTACAACCAACAGCTGCCATTGTTGTAACCAGGCCCAGCGTTAACAATAGATTTTTTTTCATGAGCTTTTCCAAAATTTTCCCAAAATTAGGATTTAATGAACACATCGCTTCCACACTCTTGAAATACAAACAATAGAACCTACAAAAAAACGCACATACGCCTGCACTACTGGTGTCTTTTGTTTTAGAAAGAAGTTCGCCAATTAACTGACAAGCCACCATCTTCTTTTTACCCGCACACGAATCCTGCGAGTTCCGTCAACAAACAATTCCAACAAATACAACTCTTGAACCTACCACCGTGTTTCGAGAACTCCCCGAAACTAGAACATCCCCCCCAGGACAACACTTTGTACGTTTGCTACATACTCTGAACATAACCAACAAAACACAACTATCTATAGCAAACAAAAAAGACCTGTTCTTTATAAACAGGTCTTTTTCCACTTCCTTGACGCTAACGCTAAATAGCTCGACTAATTTCAGTCTCTATCGTCGTCATCATCATCGTCATCGCAGTCTTCATCATCGTCGTCGTCATCATCGTCGTCATCATCGTCGTCATCATCATCGTCGTCATCATCGTCGTCGTCGTCATCATCGCAGTCTTCATCGTCGCAATCATCATCGTCGCAATCATCATTGTTATCACAGTCTTCATGATCGCAATCATCATCGTCGCAATCATCATCGTTATCACAGTCTTCATGATCGCAGTCTTCATCGTCGCAATCATCATCGTCATCATTGCAATAATCGCCGCCATTCAAACTAGGATTCGGCCCATTACAAGGATCCTCACAACTCACATAAAGTGGGAACCGAAGCTTTGCATGTGATGATACCTCACCATATCCGTTAAGAGCGAACCAGTACTCTGCACGTACCAAATCATCTTTTCCATTGCCGCCAGATACGGTTGGAACACTGTTCTCGGCATGAAACATGTCGTATACACTTAACTCGAACTCATATCCTGCGCTGCCGTAGGGCAACTTAACCTTAACGCACTGCTTCTCCCAACCATTTTCTGAGTAATGTTTGATTACTTTTATCTTTTTCGCTGGCTCGCCACCTACCTGCTTCCATTCAAACTCAAGCGGATCAGAGTCCGGATCATACGCTTTCGCGCACAATGTCACTTCTGGATGCCGGCCATTCTCCCCGCACGTAATGAATTTCGACGGATGATAGTTCAGCGTTTCAATAACCGGCGGATGATTCAACGCACCCACAACATCCAACGCCCCGCGTTCCGGACCTTTACACTGACTGACCATCAATATTTCAGTCGTCAGCTGATCCAAAACCATCACGTCCTCAGCCGTTGCCGATGCGCAGTCGGAAGAGGCGTCACCATTTGCCTTGAGTGGCGTGATCTTCACGTCATAACAACCCGCCGGCAATACGACAAAATTATCCGCAAATATATGCTGCGAATCCTCATCAAACG